>CAYZPL010000019.1:0-10610 GCA_964480415.1 uncultured Candidatus Izemoplasmatales bacterium | reverse complement strand
GGTTCCGCGTTCATGATTTCGATCTTCCAGTCTTTGGTTTCGGCAAATTTCGTATACATCCTGAACAAGTCACCTGCAAAGATATTGGCTTCATCTCCACCTGCGGCTCCTCTGATCTCAACGATGACATTCTTTTCGTCATTAGGATCCTTCGGAATAAGCAGGACTTCCAACTCTGATTCTATTTCTGGTATTCTTGCATTGACGTTCTCGAGTTCGATTTCCGCCAATTCCCGGATTTCCGGGTCTTTGTCTTTGACCATTTCCTTAAGCTCGACATGTTGGTCGAGCAATTTTTTATATTCTCTATACACCAAAACCGTTTTTTCCAAATGCGAATACTCCTTGGCAAGTTCGGTCACCTTTTTGATGTCGGTGGCGATCGTTGGATCTGCCATTTGTTTTCCAATTTCGATATATCTGTTTTCTATTTGATCCAATCTTTCTGTAAACATAATTATACACCTCATAAATCAAGGACAATCACTTGTCCTTGGATTGCTTATTAGTACTTTCTCGATTCCGTATTATTGAAAGTCGACATGTTCTTGTTGAAGAGAAGTTCGAAATCTCCTGTGATACCGGAACGGTTCTTTGCGACGATGAACTTGACCGAATTCTTTCTTTCTTCGCCTTCTTCTGTTTCTTCAACATTTGAAAGGAAGACGATAATGTCGGCATCCTGCTCAATCGATCCGGACTCTCTAAGATCGGCCATGATCGGGGTTTTGTCTGTACGTCCTTCGACCTTTCTTGAAAGCTGGGACAAAGCGACGACCGGAACCTTCAGTTCTCTTGCCAACTCTTTAAGGACACGGGATATCTCCGAAACTTCCTGAACCCTGTTTCCAAGATTATGTTGTGATCCGCTTAAAAGTTGCAAGTAATCGACAATAACCAGATCCAATTTGTCATCTTGTTTCAATTTTCTACATTTACTTCTCAATTCAGTCACTTTTACGGTTCCCGAATCATCGAAGAAGATATTCGTGCTTTCCAATTCTTTTGTGGCGAATTGAAGTTTCTCCCAGTCGCTTCTGCTCAAGGCCCCTCTTCTCATCTTGGTGTTGTCGACTTGTCCTTGGCAACTGAGTAGTCTCATGACCAACTGCTCGACACCCATTTCCAGTGAGAAGAACGCGATGAATGGTCTGACCGGTAATCTTCCGATATTTAGCGCCAGATTAAGAGCGAATGCGGTTTTTCCTACTGACGGTCTTGCGGCGATAATAATCAGATCCGAAGGCTGCAATCCGAGTGTATAATTGTTGAGCGCCGGAAATCTGGTATCTAACCCCGTCACATCGGTTTCATGCTGAGCCTGCTTTGCGATATTTTCCAAAGTGAAACTGGCGACATCGGCGACGTTGACGAAATCCGACGACCTTCTTTCCTTTGTCACCGACAAGATGTTTCTTTCCACATCGTCAATGAAATCAGGAGTGTTTTCCACATTCTTGGAATCTTCCAATATCTGGTTGCAGGTTTCTTGAAGTTTCCTCAATACCGCTTTATCCTTGACGATATTGATATAGTCGACAAGATTCGCTGTTGAAGGGACGGTGTTCATCAGTTCGTTAACATATTCCGCTCCTCCAGCTTTTCCCAGTAGGTTGATGCTTTCGAGATAGTTTGTGACCGTGATAAAATCGATGGAATTTTCCTGTCTGAACAATTCCTTCATAGCTTTGAACAAAACTTTATGATTTGGATGATAGAAATCATCTTCCACAAGTTTATCTGCGATGGTTTTCATTGAATAGTTATTGAAGAAGACAGAGCCTAATACCGCCTGTTCCGCTTCTATGTTAACTGGAATCTGTTCCATCTTGTTCCCTCCATTTTATTTTTCTTCTTCAAGTACCTGGATATTTATCGTCGCTACCACGTCTGGATGCAATTTAATTTTCACTTCATACATTCCAAGCGAATGAATATTATCATCGAGCACTATCTTTCTTTTGTCCACGATTATCTTGTGTGTCTTCTTTAACTCGTCTGCTATCTGCTTGGTGTTGATAGAGCCGAACAATTTGCCTGATTCGCCGATTTTGACATACAGCTTGATCGGACTTGCTTCGATTTTCTCTTTCATTTCCAAAGCGTTTTTCAATTCTTTGTCAGCATCTAATTTTTGTTTAGCCTTTTCAGCCTCCAAAGCTTTGATATTCGCCGTATTTGCGCTTATTGCATGATTGGATGCCAACAAGTAGTTTCCGTATCCGGTCGCAACTTCTATGACATCGCCCTTCTTGCCTTTACCTTTGATATCTTTTATAAGAATTACTTTCATAATTGTATCCTCCTCAAATGTTTCAACAATGATTTTCTCTATTTTTTCAACAATTTCATGAACAGAGGAATTCTTGATCTGCGCGGCGGCGTTATTGAGGTGACCGCCTCCGCCAAATTTTTCCATTAAGACCGATACATTGTAATCATTGACACTTCTAGCCGAAACCGCGACGGTGTTCTCGTCGATATAACCTACTGCGAAAGCGGCGATTATGTTGTCTATCTCCAGCAATTCATCCGCTGTTTTCGCCAATTGCACTCTATCCGTGATATTATCGTCATCGGAATAAGTCATTGCGAAGTGGGTTTTGATGATGCGCACCTGTTTTACAAGATTCGATTTAGTCTTGATATCGTCAAGAGATTCTCTCAAAATCAATTTTGCCTTGAAAGGATCCGCACCGAATCTGTTGAGCCTTGCGGCCGCTTCGAATGTTCTTGAACCGGTTCTATATGAGAAATTGTTGGTATCAATCATCATACCGGCCAACATGATAGTCGCTTCGAAAGGATCGATTTCGACATTTTGAGCAAAAAGATCGATCAATTCTGTCACTAGTTCAACAGATGATGATGCATATGGTTCGATGTAAGTCAACAAAACATCAGTCAACAGATTGTCAATTCTTCTATGGTGGTCGATGACGATGATGTGTTTTGTTTTTTCAATCAGCCCCGGAGCACAGGATTGCACTGGCGAATGATGGTCGACTATTATAAGTAGTGAATTGTAATCCACTACATCTTCAGCGTCTTCTGAATCAATGATGTATTCCAAAAGTTTGATGTATTCTCTGTTAAGCATGTTTACGACTTTTTGACAAGTTTGATCAATATTGTCGAAGTCGAGGACGATTTTTACGTCCTTCTTTTTGGTCAATGCCATTTCCAACAAACCTATCGCCGCGCCGAATGCGTCGACGTCAGTAGTGATATGCGGCATGATAAAGACTTTATCATATGTGTCCAGAAAATCCTCGATTGCGCGCGAATTGACTTTTGCAGTTACCTTAGAACGTTTTTCCACTGTATTGTTTTTGCCGCCGAATATTCTTAAAGGTTGGTTCTTGTAGTTGACTACGACTTGGTCTCCGCCTCGGTCGATAGCCAATTTCAAAGCTTCATCGGCAGCTTCACCCAATTCGTCCATATTGCCTTCGAAAGATGCGATACCGATGCTCATTGTCACTCTAACGTCATTGTTCTTTGCTATTTCTGAAATCGTGTTCAAGATCGGAAAATCGTCTTCCATAACCTTTTTCAATTGTTTCCTGTTCATCAAGAGCAATGATTTTTCTGCTCTTATGTTGACAAACAATATGTCGTTTGCCTTGCACCAGGAATCAATTGCGCCGAGGAAAAGACCCTGCACCGCGGATTTGAATTGGAAATCCAGGTCAGATGTCGATTCATTGAAATTGTCCAGACTGAACATTCCGACCACACTTGTATAATCGAAAAATTTCTGTTTTACTTCTTCTCTGTCGGTTACTTCAAAGAAGTAAAGTGTGTTGTTCCTTGGATAGTGGACAACATCCATTTTCTTGTCATAGATGTCCACGATGAACTTGCCTTGTCGTTTTTCGACATTGTCCAGCAAATTCTTGTTTATTACTCCGATTTGTCTTCCAACCAAAATGTTGGAAAACATTTCTTTTGCTTGTTGGTTGGCGTATACGATATTGAAATTTTCGTCATATAATACTATTCCGACCGGAAGATGGTTTAAAGCGATGTCCTCGCTATTCACCTTGCGCTTGTTTATGTTGGTAAGTTCCTTGATTTTGTTTTCGAGATCGACTATTCTCTTGTTTTTTGCGACTGTTAAAAAATAGTAACCGACATTCGCTACGATGATTAGAAAAACTATTATATTGTAGAAAACAAAATACTCAATGTTATATTTGTCTTTTATGAACAAAAAGCCAAATACTACAAGTGCCACATAAACGAGAAACACTATGAATTTCTGTGTTTTGGACGGCCTGTTCATAGAACACCCCTTTTCAACATCGATTAGAATAATTATATCATAATAATATGAAAAAACAAACTTGATAAGTGCTATTGCCAACCCTCATAAACTTGTTTTTACATAATATTATTCAAAGTGCGATTCTCCCAAAATCACGGCGAATATTTTTGTGATTTATGCGGAAGAAAAAAAGGCTACGAGAGCCTTGTTTTGTTTATTCTTTTACAAATGGCAACAAAGCCATGAAGCGTGCTCTTTTAATAGCTACTGCTAAATGCTTCTGATAGTATGCTTTGGTACCAGTAACGCGTCTTGGTAATATTTTACCTCTGTCTGATATGAATCTTTTCAATAATTCAAAATCTTTAAAATCTATATAAGAGATCTTATTTTCGGTAAAATAACATCTTTTACGGCTTCTGCGGTTATTTCTGAATCCAGGTCTAGCCATGATATTCCTCCTTAATTAGAATGGTAAGTCGTCTTCGACTTTGTCGAAATTGCCCTTAGGCAAATCTTCATCTTCGTCTTTTTTTTCTGCGTTTGAATCATCATAATTGCTTTGTGATTTCGTGTCTAAAAATACTACTGAATCACATACGACTTCAGTGATGTATCTTCTGACATTGTTTTTTTCATCCTGGTAATCTCTGGTTTGTAATTTGCCTTCGACTGCCACCATGCTACCTTTGTTTAGGTATCTATGGATGTTTTCAGCTTGTTTTCTCCAAGCCGTACAGCTGATGAAATCTGCGTTCCTATCACTGTTTTGAGATGAAAACGGTCTGTTTACAGCTAATGTAAACGAACATACTGGAAGGTTATTGTTAGTGTATCTTAGCTCAGGGTCTTTGGTTAATCTCCCAATAAGTACAACTCTATTAAACATAATTGATCCCTCCTATTTATTTTTCTTCTCTTGATATTACGATATGACGAATAACATTTTCATTGATTTTCATTACTCTGTCAAGTTCTGCGATTGCTTCTACAGGAGCTTTGATGTCAAGTACGACATAATATCCTTTTTTGTAGTCAGCTATCTCGTAGGCTAAATCTCTCAAGCCCCATTCGTCCACTTTTGTCAACTCGGAATTGAAATCTGTCAATACCTTGTTTAGATCAGCTATCAATTGATTTCTAGCTTCTTCTTCTAGATTTGGACGAACGATATACATAACTTCATATCTTCTCATATATATCCCTCCTTTTGGTCTTTTGGCTGCATTGCAGCAAGGTGATATAATCACAACGCGTTATTATATCATAAACATATTAATTTGTCTATATAAAACCATCGTGATATCTAATTAATAATATATATAAATATTAACAGCAGGACGCCCCATCAGTCGTGTTTTCTTCTGAAAGGAATAATCATGGAAACCCTGTTTTTGTATTCAGAATATCCTTTTCTGTTCTCTAGTTTTTTCTCCATCATCGGGACGCTTATGAAGACGAATAGAAGGATCATCGCTATCGGATAGATTATATTCAGGTCGATGCGGTTTGAACTGGAAACATAGATGATATAGATGCCAGTCCAGAACAAGAGCTCACCGAAATAATTAGGATGTCTTGAATAACGCCAAAGTCCGTTATCGATCACTTTTGCCTTGTTTTTGTTCGACTGTCTGAATTCATACATCTGCTTATCCGCAATGAACTGGATGATCGGTGCTGCTAGGCATATTATAAGCCCGATGATGAACAAAACATTCACCGATAGCGATACGGAGTCATATACGTTGATCAACTGTATGAACACAACCAATGTCGGAATGAGATGGATACCGAAAAAGTTCGTTAGCGGGTATAATTTCGGACTTTTGTCTTTCAGCATATCATAGCGCCAATCCTGTTCTTGGAATCCGGTCCAGTTTTTCCACCAGTTATAAGTAAGTCTGACCGACCAGATCACAACCACCAATAGTACCAAAGTGTTCAAAATGCTTGAACTAGTTCCTACCACCAGATTCCATTCGATTATTATGAAAGGTGGAATCACGCTCCAATATGGATCGTAAAGCGATGCGTTCTTGATCAAAAGTCCCATCAAAAAAACGGCTATAGTCATTATGACATCAGCTAAAAGCATTGATAAAAGCGGTTGCCAGTTCAATGCGATTCCCGCGACAAAAACCACGAAACCTAGAGTGATGACGAACAGATATATTGAAAAGAAAATCAAACCGGTTTGATTCTTGGAGAATTTTGTAAAGTCCATGTTCATACCCCTTTTTATATTATATTGATAACGAATATATCTTTAAAAGAGTCGTGTTGATTTAGATAGAAAACAGATGAATCTTCATCTGTCACTTAATCAGTTTCAACAATTCTGTCAAAATGAATTCGACACTTTTATTGATGACTTCAAGTCTGTTTCCCTTAAAGATCTTTTTGAAAACATACTCTTGCTCGTCATAAATCATGCCGAAACATACGGTTCCTTGAGTCACGTTCTCATCATTCAAAATAGGACCCGCTTCCCCAGTGGAAGTGATGACAACATCCGCATGTGAGATCCGCTGGAGATTTGTAGCCAATTCCAGTGCTACCTCGACTGAGACGATTCCGTATTTTGTTATGGTATCACTATTCACGCCCAAAACATCCGACTTGGCTTTATCGGAATAAAGAACATAGGATTGCTCGGTAATCTTGGACGCTCCCGGAACTTCGATAAGATAAGATATTATCTTTCCTCCGGTAACGGATTCAGCTGTGCTGATCTTAAGCCTCTTGTTTTTCAGCGCTTCTACGACTTCAAAATTAAGTGCCATTGTTATCTCCTATAAATTGAATCGAAAATGGAAAACATCGCCGTCTTTGGCAACGTAATCTTTACCTTCAAGTCTATATTTTCCAAGTTCTTTCGCTTTATGTTCAGAACCTATATTTACCAAGTCTTCATAAGAAATCGTCTCGGCTTTGATAAATCCTTTTTCAAAATCAGTGTGGATTATTCCGGCGCATTCTGGCGCCTTCATGCCCTCTTTGAAAGTCCACGCTCTGACTTCTTTTTCTCCAGCTGTGAAGAATGTTTTCAGACCCAAAACCTCATAACTGGCGCTTACCAGCTCGTCTAGGCCGGAGCGATTGATCCCTAATTCCTCCATGAACATGGTCCTTTCTTCGGAATCGAGTTCCTGAAGTTCCTGTTCGATTTTGGCACTGATCACCACGACTCTTGCTTTGTCCTGATCTGCGTGGGCCATTACTCGTTTCACATAATCATTATCGGAATAATCTGTCAGATCCTCTTCAGCAACATTACATACATAAAGCATCGGTTTAGCTGTCAAGAAGGAAAAATTCCTAATCTGTTTCTGTTCCTCCTTGCCAAGTTCGAGTGCTCTGATCGGAATCTGTTTTTGCAAAGCGTCGAGCATTTTCGTCAATAATTCATATTCGACAACCGCTTCGGTATCGAGTTTCATGTCGGCGCGCTTTTTGATCTTGGGAATTCTTTTTTCAATCACTTCGATGTCTGCGAAAATCAGTTCAATCATTATCGTTTCGACATCACGCAATGGATCTATTGATCCGTCGACATGGACGACATTGTCGTCATCGAAGCATCTGATCACCTGGACGATCGCATCACAGTTTCTGATATGCGACAGAAATTGATTTCCTAATCCCTCGCCCTTGGAAGCACCTTTGACAAGGCCGGCTATATCTCTGAATTCAAAAGTCGTATATATTGTCTTTTTAGGGTTGTACATTTCCACAAGTTTATCTACTCTTGTGTCCGGCACCTCTACGACACCGATGTTCGGTTCGATCGTCGCAAATGGATAATTTGCGGCCAGCACATTGGCTTTAGTGATGGCGTTGAACAGAGTTGATTTGCCAACATTAGGCAACCCAACTATTCCCGCGGTCAATCCCATAATCTATTCTCCGTTTCCGGTCAATTTATCTATTCCGAATAAATCGACAGTATTTCTGTATGTAGTGTCTGCAAGTTCCTCCAAAGTTATACCTTTGATTTCGGCAATTGCTTTGGCGATATATATCAGATTCTTGGACTCATTGGTCTTGCCTCTTTTAGGCATAGGTGCCAAGTAAGGTGAATCGGTTTCGATCAAAAGGTTGTTCAGATCGATGTCCTTAGCGACTTCTTTCGGAACTCTTGCGTTTTTGAAGGTTACCGGTCCAGCTAAAGATATGTACATGTTGAGTTTGATGAAATTGTCCATATATTCCTTTGAGCTCGAATAGCAATGCATGACGCCTTTGATGTTTTCTTTCTTGTATTGCTTTAGTATTTCGTATGTATCTTCGGTGGCATCTCGCATATGAACTATAATGGGCTTGTTATTTTCATTAGCGATATTAATTTGTGTAATAAAGAGCTGCTTTTGTTTATCGGTAAAACTTTTGTCCCAATAATAATCCAAACCGATTTCTCCGATGGCGACCACCTTGTTGTCGTTGATATGCTCTCTTAACCATTCGATGTCGGCTTTGAGAAATATGTCTCCGTTGCTCGGGTGGATACCTATCGCCGCATACACATGTTCATAGGTCTGTGCAAGTTCGATTGCGAGTTTGCTTGACTCCTTGTCATAGCCGACGCAGATAAAATCCGTTACGCCTTCTCGGTTAGCGTCACGGATGACTTCTTCAGCTCTGTTGATCAATTTTTCGTCATTCAGGTGCATGTGTGAATCAAATAACATAAGCATTTCCCCTTGATTCAAATATCATATATTCAGATAATAGTTTACTAGATTTTCAACTGTGAAACCAAAACTTTCAATGACGTCTTTGGCTGGAGCACTCTTACCGAATGTATCGATTCCGAACACGTTGTCTGCGAAACGATACCAAGTCAAAGTAGCGCCCATTTCGATTGCCAATCGTTTTTTGCAAGAACTTGGAAGCACGCTTTCTTGTACATCTTTCGGTTGCTTCAGGAACAATTCCATCGAAGGCATAGAAACAACTCTTGTCCTTATGCCATGCTCACTCTTCAAGGTTTCCTGTACGCCTAAAGCGAGTTCCAGTTCGGAACCTGTAGCGATGATTATACCCTCGAAATCTGTTTCGTCCTTGACGATATATGCTCCTTTGACAAAGTCGTTATAATCAACTTTGTTCAAAGTTTTTACGTTCTGTCTGGTCAGCGCGATTATAGAAGGCTGGTTCTTGGCTAGCAAGGCGTATCTGATCGCGTGTCTTGTTTCATTGGCGTTTGCGGGTCTCAGTGTAACCACGTTTGGAGTAGCTCTGAACATGGTCAATTGTTCCACCGGCTCATGTGTCGGTCCGTCTTCACCAACTGCCACCGAATCATGTGTGAATATGAAGATCGATGGTATCTGCATCAATGCGGCTAATCTCATCGAAGGTTTCATATAATCCGCGAAAATGAAAAATCCTCCGCTGAATGCTTTGAGATTATGCAAAGTCATACCGTTGATTATGGCTGCCATCGCATGTTCCCTGACACCGAAATTGATATTTCGGCCAACAGGGTTGTTGTAATCAAAGTTACCATTGATGCCTTTGACTTTCGTTGAAGCGGTAAGATCCGCTGATCCGCCGATCATCGCTGGTATCTTCTCGCTTAAGACCGGAATCAGTTTTCCGATTGTGGCTCTTGTGGCTTCCTTGATTCCGATTTCGACCTGAGGTATCACTTCTTCGAAGTCAATATCTACAATATTATTTATTATATTCATCAATTCATGATATTCTTCATTATGAAGTTTGGCATATCTACTTAGTTTATCTTGCCATAATGCATATGCTTCTTCACCACGTTTTCCGAAAGTCTGCTTAAAATCCTCATACACTTCCGGAGCGATTTCAAATTCTTTGTATTCGTAACGGAATTTCTTTCTCATCTCATTCACTTCTTCAATGCCCAAAGGAGACCCGTGTGTTTTTGAGGTCCCTTCGATCGAAGAACCAAAACCGATAATGCTCTTCACTTCGATAAAGCTTGGTTTATCCGACAGTTTGGCTTTTTCCAAAGCCTTATGCAATGTTTCAAGATCATTCGGTTTTTCCACCAAATGATAATCCCAATGCATACTTAATACTTTCTGTCTAATATCATCGTTATAAGCATTGATTGTCGGTCCGTCCAATTGAATGTCGTTTGAATCGAATAAAACGATCAGTTTCCTTAATTTCAATCTGCCGGCAAGACTCATGGCTTCCATGCTGACGCCTTCCTGCAAATCGCCGTCGCCGCATAATGAATAGGTATAATGGTTTACTATATCCAAATCCGGTCTATTGTATTTGGCATTGAGATACATTTCCGCAATCGCGTTACCTACCGCCATCGCCAGACCTTGTCCAAGCGGGCCAGTTGTGG
>CAYZPL010000018.1:0-10886 GCA_964480415.1 uncultured Candidatus Izemoplasmatales bacterium | reverse complement strand
ATCAGCTATGGACAACGGAGTACAAAGAGTAGAAGTTGAAGTTAAAGGTCCGGGTCCAGGTCGTGAAGCAGCAATCAGAAGTTTACAAGTAGCTGGACTAGAGATTACCGCAATCAAAGATGTTACACCAGTTCCACATAACGGTTGTCGTCCACCAAAACGACCACGTGGGTAGGGGGTAAATTATGAAGGACTTAAAATTCGAAAAACCAAAGACTTATACCGAAGAGATCAATGACAATTACGGAAGATTTGTTATTTCTCCTCTTGAAAGAGGTTACGGAATCACTATAGGAAATTCTTTAAGGCGAGTTTTATTGTCATCTTTACCTGGAGCTGCAATTGTCAATGTCAATATCGAAAATGTGGTACATGAATTCACACCTGTCGAAGGTGTGGTTGAAGATGTTACCGGAATCGTTCTTAATCTCAAAGGAGTCATCTTGTCAATCGACAACGAAGACACAACGGTTGAGAAACGTTTGGATATTACCGTTGAAGGACCGAAAGATGTTTATGCATCCGATATTTTAGCGGATGAAGAAGTAACAGTCATAAATCCGGATCATTACATCTGTCATGTCAACAAGGGCAAGACTCTGAGAATGACGATGAAAGCGAAACGCGGAAACGGATATGTCAGCTCAAAGGACAACGCCATTCTTCGTGAAGATGTTAATGACATTGCGATCGATAGTATTTACACGCCGATTTTGAGAGCGAATTATACCGTCGACAAGACCAGAGTGGACAATGCCGCTGATCTTGATAAACTTACAGTAGAAGTTTGGACCAATGGTTCAATCAATCCGAAAGACGCCATCGGAATGGCTTCTAAGATGTTGATTGACCATCTTCAATTGATTGTTGATTTGTCATCTAAAGTGATCGAAGAAGATTTCATGGTCGAACGCAAAAGTGAAGAGACCAATCGCAATCTTGAAAAACCGATCGAAGATCTCGATCTGTCAGTCAGATCTTACAACTGTCTGAAACGCGCAGGCATCCATACATTGGGCGAACTGATCGAGAAATCGGAAGAAGACATGATGAAAGTCAGAAACTTAGGTAAAAAATCATTGAAGGAAGTTAAGCAAAAGCTTGAAGAGATGGATTTAAGCTTAGCTAAACACTAATCGATAGGAGGAGAATCATGGCTAGTATTGGAAGAGGATATACTAAACTTAATCGTAATAGCGCTAATCGCAAGGCACTAATTCGTGATTTAGCTACACAGCTTATAATGCATGATAAAATCGAAACATCTTTGGTAAAAGCCAAAGAGGTGAGAAGAACGGTTGAAAAGTTGATCACATTGGCGAAAAAGGGCAACTTGAACTCAGCTAGAATCGCTGAAAAAACAGTAAGAGAGCTTAAAATCGATGATCAATATGCAATGCAAAAACTTTTCAAAGAATTAGGACCGAAATATCAAGACCGTAACGGCGGATATACTCGTATTTATAAAATCGGACCTCGTCAAGGTGATGCGTGTCCGATGGCTATTATTGAATTAGTATAATATAAAATGATAAAAGTATTGGGAAAACCAATACTTTTCTTTTTATCAGTTGTATTGAAAGTTAAAAAGTGTTATATTCAAAGTATAAGATAACAGGCATTCGAAATAGACTGAAATCAAGGTGATAACATGACAAAAGAAAAAGAATTTTTAACATTATTCAATGAATTGGAGAAATTTTTACGCGTCGAATACTCGCGTGAAAACTATTCCTATACCGGATTCGTCTCCCAATTATATCAGGTTAGAAAATATAAAGAAAACCCGATTATAGACAACAAGAGTAATTTTGATTTGATTCATCAGGCAGCGCAGATGCGTAATGTGATAGCTCATAACAATGATATTTTAGTTCCGAGCGATAAATTCATTAGTGAATTTAGAAATATTGTAAATAAATTATGTCAACCACTGAAAATCACCCAGATTATGACTCCTTTCCAAGAGTTGAAAACCGCAAGCCCGAATGACACCATAGCATCCGTCATCGAGTTGCTGCAAACTCATGGATACAACACGATACCTGTAATTGAAAATGGGAATCTTTTAGGGGCTTTCACAGAAAAGACGATTTTCGATTATCTAAGCATCTACAAGAACAAGACCGTTTCCAAGGACATGACTTTAAGAGATATCATGGAAGTCATTGATTTGGACTCGTTACCGAGAAAATATTTTGAATTCATCGGCAGAAATGCCGATATATACGAAGCCTATGAACATTATACGAAAGACAAGAAAAAAGGTCGCGAATTACTGCTGATATTTGTCACTGAACACGGCCTTCAATCAGAGAAATTGTTGGGAATCGTATCATTCCGTGATTTAGAGAACGCTCTGATAGATTAAAATAGCAATTTGGCGGTGTTTTTGGTATAATATATGGTTGGACGGTGAACATATGAGTTATATTTCCATAAAAGATCTATCATTTTCATACGATGCAGAAAATAACGTCCTGAACAACCTGAACATCGACATCGAAAAAGGTGATTGGATTGCTATTCTAGGCCATAACGGCTCAGGAAAATCCACGCTCGCTAAAATTATTGTCGGTTTGTTGGAGGCGAACCAGGGCACTGTTGCCATTGATGGTATCGAGCTTAACGAGGGAACCGCGTATGAACTTAGAAAAAAAATCGGTATCGTTTTCCAGAATCCCGACAATCAGTTTGTCGGAGTGACTGTCAAAGACGATATTGCTTTCGGTATGGAGAACTTGTGCTTCCCTAGAGAAGAAATGATAAAGAATATCGAATTCTATGCGGATAAGGTCAATATGATCCAATACCTCGACAAGGAGCCGTCTAATCTTTCCGGAGGGCAGAAACAGAGGGTCGCAATTGCGGGTATTCTGGCGATGCAGACAGATATCATCATTTTTGACGAGGCTACATCAATGTTGGATCCTTACGGCAGAGATGATCTGATTAAATATATCAAAACACTTAATGATGACGGGTTCACCATCATCATGATCACCCATGACATAAATGAAGCATTGCTGGCTGATAAATTATTGATATTGAATAAAGGCGAGGAAGTCATATACGGCAAGAAGGAAGAAGTTTTAATCAACGAACAGGCTTTTACACAAAGCCATTTGGAATTGCCTATCTCACTTAAGGTCATGAATAAGCTCAAAGATGAAGAGGGCTTGGAGAAAGTGAGGGAATTTCTATGGGAATTTACTTTGACAAAGTAACTCATAAATATACCTCATTCGCAAAGGACTTCTATAGCGCTCTGAATGAAGTGACTCTCAGAATTGAGGAACATGGTGAGTTCATCGCGCTTGTCGGTCATACCGGATCAGGAAAATCGACTCTGGCTAAACATATGAACGCTTTGCTTTTCCCTACATCGGGATCGGTGGAGATATTCGGTAAAACCGTGACAGCCAAAAGAGACAAAAGAATCAGTTACAACGACTTGAGAAAGAAAGTGGGATTGGTTTTCCAATTTCCCGAGTACCAGTTGTTTGAAGAAACAATCGAAAAGGATATCATGTTCGGTCCCATCAATTTCAAAGTGCCTCTTGAAGATGCAAAAAAATTAGCAAGAGAGTCTCTTGCCTTGGTCGGTTTGGATGAGAGCTATCTGAAACGCAATCCTTTCAATCTGTCCGGAGGAGAAAAGAAGCGGGTATCCATTGCCGGAATATTAGCTTTGGATCCCAATATCCTCGTACTCGACGAACCGACAAGCGGACTGGATCCTCACGGAAGAGAAATCCTGATGAACCTGTTTAGGGACATTCACGAAAAAACGGGAAAGTCAGTCATCATCATCACTCATGACATGGATCTTGTATACAAATACTTCAATCGCGTGATAGTCCTTAATGAAGGACGTTTGACTTTCGACGGGACCCCTGACCAACTTTTTAAAAGCGATATTCTAGGAGAAAATCATCTGGATCTTCCGACTTCGGTAAAAATCATGAAGTATCTTAAAGAAAAAACCGGGATGGATATAGACATCCATCAAAAATCTACCGATGACATAGTGAATGAGTTGAAAAGGATTGATAACTCATGAAAGGCGTAGTTATCGGACAATATGTTCCTGGTAGTGGCTTTTTCTATAAACTTGATCCTCGTACCAAAATAATTTCCGTGCTGTTCATAATGGTGGCGATATTCATGTTACAGAACATCGAACAGCTGTTGATAGCCTTCGGGGTATCATTGGTAGCACTTATTGCGGGAAGGATTTCCTTGTTCAGGATTATCAAGGGATTAAGACCTATTTTCTTTCTTTTGATCTTCACATTCATTTTCCAGATAGCTTTGAACAAACAAGGTAATATCGTTGTCGACGAGAAGATGTATCTGACATTATATAGCATAATATCATTGGTTGTCGCATTTGTCTTGTGGAGAATCGCCACAAGATTCATCAAGTATCGCATGATACTGTTTGTCGCATTTATCGCAGCTGTGTATTTCATATTGAGGTATGTACAGTGGGGATATGAACTGAAAACATTCAATCTTGTCATATATCAAAATGGAATAACCATGTCGATTTTTGTGGTGATCCGATTATTGATCATAATCACATTGTCCACGGTTTTGACACTAACGACAAAACCTACGGATTTGACACAAGCGATCGAACAACTTTTGCATCCTCTGAAAAAGATTGGATTCCATTCCGAAGATTTCGCACTGATAATTTCCATCAGTTTAAGATATATACCTACCATCTTCGATGAAGCTAACAAGATAATGATGGCGCAAGCCAGCAGAGGAGCGGATTTCTCCGAAGGAAAGCTCAAAGACAAACTAAGGCAGATCGTCTCACTGTTGGTACCGATGTTCATCATCGCCTTCATCCGCAGCGAAGAACTGGCGGACGCTATGGAGTCGCGAAACTTTGAGCCTGGCAAGAAAAGGACAAGGATCAATATCCTGAAGTTTTCGATGGTCGACGTTTATGCAGCGGTATTCTCTTTGGTATTCTTTGGGCTTGCCATATATATAAAGGTGGCGTAGATATGAGTATTAATTTGCATAATCTCAGTAATGATGTCGCAATTAAATATAATGATGAGTTGCATTTCGGTAAGGAAAGTGTAATCAAATTCATCAAAAAGAACGGAGATTTATTTCTGGATTTTGAAGTAGGTCCGATTGAAGGATCACATATGCTTTATGGATATAATTCATTGGGAAATCCTGTCAAAATTGGTTTTGAAAAAGGCTTGATCCAGCGCATAATCATGACCAATCCTTTGAATTACCACCGATTTCTCATGACAATCAGCTATGATGGGAAAGAATATTCCGGGTTTCAGATTCAAGAAGAACAGGTAACGATTCAAGGTGAACTGTCAAAAATTATTTCAGCTGTCAATGATTGCGAGACTTTGGTGCAGGGAGCGTCAAGGACCGATGCCGGAGTACATGCGATCAATCAGAAAGTCCATTTCGATTCCACTAGGGACATCACTCCTGAAAAATGGCTGGAGATTTTGAATCACCAGCTCGAAAAACATATATTCGTTAAAAGCATAGTGGAAGTGCATCCTTTGTTCCATGCCAGATATGACGTCTATAAGAAACGCTACACATACAGGTTGAAGACAAAATCTTTCAATCCTTTGAAATTCGATTATTCTTGGTATGTGGAGAATGTCGATGTCGAAATACTCAGAAACTGCATGAAGGAGATAATGGGCACCCATGACTTCGTCAGCTATTCCAAGGGAGAAGTCAAAGATACGGTCAGAAAGATTTTCCATACGGAACTCTCGGAGAATTATTATGGCATCAATCTGATATTCGAAGGTGACGGTTTCCTGAGACATATGATCAGACTGCTCGTATTCCATATGGTGGAGTTGGCGACAGGAGCTTCGGACATTTCGATTACCGAAGTGCTGAAGGAAAAAAGCAGAGAACACACGAAACATATGGCGCCAGCCAACGGACTTTATCTTGAAGAAGTGATATATTGAAAACAGCCCATCACGATGGGCTGTTATTTTTATTATTTATGATACTATTGTTGCAACTGATCCATTTTCGCGATCCGTCTTTTCTTCGCCATATTTCTCATCAAAGTTACGAATAGCAGGATGATGACGTTGATCGAAACGATTGCAGCACCACTTGGTATCAACAAGGAATATGCCAGCCAGAGGCCGAAAAATACTGATAGTTCCGAGAATATTGCGGAAATGATCAAAGTCGACTTGTAACTCCAACCCACCTTCATCCCTGCCGCAACCGGAATGATCATCATTGAAGAGATAAGCAGTACACCGGCTGATTCAAGTAATACGGAAACGACAATCGACAGCATGACCATGAAGAAGATCTGAAACAGATTTACATTGATTCCCAGGAATCTTGCGTTTGTTTCATCGAAACTGACTGCCAGAATCTGTCTCCCGAAGATTATGAACAGTAATGCGACTATTGCCGAAGTGATCAAAATCAAAACGATATAGTAATTGGTGACAGTAAGAATCGAACCGAAAAGATAGTTGTAAAGAGAACCGGTTTTTTTGGAAAGGCTGAAGAAAATCGCACTTAGCGCAGCACCAAGACTGATGACGATAACCATGGAGATCTCCTTGTAATTCGTATACGACCGCCGGAACAATTCAATCAACAGCCCGCCGACAACGGAAAATATGATACCGAGATAAATCGGTTTTTCAAAGAATATCGAAATACCCAAAGTCGATAAAAAGAGACTAACGGCTATGCCTACCAAAGAGAAATGCCCCAAGGTGTCGGCGATGAATGACAACCTTCTGACAACGACTATAGAACCAAGCAGCGGAGCCAGAATTCCAAGCAGGATACCTGCGATCAGAGCCCTGATCATAAAATCGTTTTGGAAGAGGTCTTGCAAAAAAGCCAAAGTTATCATATTTTCTCCTCCTCAATTTCCCTAGCCGCGAAATCGAATGTCATATCGGTAGTCAAAGTAAGGACATGAGTGTAATTGACAACTTCAATATTTTCGTTGTGAGTGATAAGGATAATTGTTTTTCCTTCGCTGTTCAGGCGATCGACAGTTTTGTAAAAAAACTCTCGATTCTGTTTGTCGATGGACGCTGTCGGTTCATCCATTATCAATACTTCCGGACTGTTAAGCAAAGCTCTAACAATAAAAACTCTCTGGAGTTGACCTCCGGAAAGTGAATTGATATTTTGGTTTCCGATTTCAAGGATTCCCATGTGGTCCAACAACTCTAGTATCTTCTTGTCATTGGCTTTGTTAAGACTTGAGAAACTAAGCAATTCGTGCACCGTCAGTGGAAACTCGTAATTGAAATCTTCAAAGAGCTGGCTGACATACCCGAATTTCGTCCATTCCTTGAAGTTGTTGATGTCGAGTTCATCAAAGTATACCATGCCGCTATTTATTTTGTTTATGCCTAAAAGACACTTGATCAATGTTGATTTTCCGGAACCGTTTTTACCATTGACAACCAAATAGTCTCCCGAATCGATTTTGAGAGACAGATTGCTTAATATAGTTTTATGACCGTACGCGAAAGATAAATTTCTAATATCTATTTGCATGCCCGACCTTCCTTTTTGTATATTGTAACATACTAATATATTTTATTAAAATAATTTATTTAAAAAAACTATCAATTATGAGATAATAGTATGGTAAAGCAGGTGATTGTCATGATGGGGAAATTCATAACTTTTGAAGGTCCGGAAGGTTCCGGAAAGACTTCTGTAATAAGAAGAGTTCTAGCCCACTATCAAAAAAAAGGTTATAAAGTCATGGTTACAAGAGAGCCGGGTGGAGTACGTATAGCCGAACTGATCCGTGATATCATCATGGACAAATCGCATACGGAAATGGACCCTAGAACCGAGGCTTTATTATTTGCGGCTTCACGCAGGCAGCATCTTATCGAAAAGATTCTACCTGCTTTGAAAGAAGGATATTTGGTTTTGTGCGACAGATTCGTCGACAGTTCGCTTGCATATCAAGGATATGGCAGAAAACTCGGAATCGAGGAAGTTTTCGCCATCAACAAGTTCGCCATCGAAGAAACCATGCCAAGCCTGACTATATTCGTGGATGTAAAGCCGGAGGTCGGTCTTAGCAGAGTATTCAATTCGCATAACCGTGAAGTGAACCGGCTGGATTTGGAAAAACTCGAATTCCACAAAAGAATCTATGAAGGTTTTGAAATATTGATAAACAAATTTCCTAATAGAGTCAAGTGTATAGATGGAGAGAAACCTTTGAACGAAGTTGTTGACCAAGCTATCAAATTGATTGACAGCGTGATTTAGAAAGGATGAAGAATGTACTTCGAAGATTGGGAAAAAGTTAAAGAATACCAGAGTGATGTAGCTCGGATTCTTACAAATAGCCTAAAACTTGGAAGAGTGTCGCACGCCTATATTTTCGAGGGACCGAACGGAACCAAGAAAGTCGATACCGCGAAATTGCTTGCGAAGACTTTGCTATGCAAAGATCTTCAAGGCTACAATCCATGCGGAGTATGTCATAACTGCAAACGTGTGGACCACATGAGTCATCCAAATCTATTCTTCATACAGCCCATAGGAAAAGTCATCAAAAAAGAACAAGTCCAAGAACTGATAAGGGAATTCTCCAAAGCTTCTTTGGAAGAAGGACCAAGAATCTATATCGTTGAAGATGCCGACAGATTCAATCCTCAATCCGCAAATACATTGCTCAAGACAATGGAAGAGCCGGGAGAGGACATCTTTCAAATTTTGATTACTGAAAACTACAATTCTTTGTTGAAGACAATCACTTCAAGAGCCGAAACCTTACACTTCAAGCCGATCGACAAAAACATTATCATCGATTATTTGATCACTAAGGGCGTTAACGCAAGTATCGCACATGTAGTGAGCGAATACACATCGGATATAGAATCTGCCGAAGAAATCGCTTCTGATCCGACAATGGAAGTCATTATCGAACTTGTTGTAAACATATATAAGACCCTTCTTGACAAGAAAAAATCAGCCGTGATTCTTTTCAAGGATAATCATGACGGAGTTTTCAAAGACATAAAGGTTATGGATTTCTTCCTGACCTTGATGACGATATATCAGAGAGATATTCTGAATTATCAATTAAGGCATCTCCAACAAGTATGTTTCGAAGCTCAAATGGACACAATTGCCGAATTATCGGAACTGTTTTCTCAGAAAGAGTTGGAGGACAATATAGAGAAAATGCTTGGTTTACAGACAAGATTAAAGTATAATATCAACGAAAGATTAGCATTTGACACAATGCTCGCAAGCTTAGAAAGAGGTTAAAACATGCAACATAAAGTAGTAGCTATCCAATTTGACAGATTGGGGAAAAAATATTATTTTGACACAGAGAATATAAGAGTAAACAACGGGGATAAAGTCGTTGTTGAAACAATAAGGGGACTGGAACTCGGATCAGTCGTATCCGATGAGATGGAAATCAGCAACGAAGATTTGGTTTCCCCTCTTAAGCCCATCATCAGAGTAGCTTCGCAATCGGATCTCAAGAAGCACGAGGAAAATGTCGCAGACGAACCGATTGTTTTGGATATAACGGAGAAATTGATCATCAAGAATCAACTCGAAATGAAATTGCTGAATTGCGAATACACCCTTGACCGATCAAAACTGATTATCTACTTCAACGCCGAAGGCAGAGTTGATTTCCGTGAACTGGTTAAAGATTTGGCAAACGAATTCCATGTGAGAATCGAGTTAAGACAGGTGGGTGTCAGAGACGGCGCGAAAGTCTTGGGTGGAATCGGACAATGCGGTAGACTTACTTGCTGCACGACATTTCTATACGAGTTCCAACCGGTATCTATCAAAATGGCTAAGAACCAGAATCTCTCCTTGAACCCAAACAATATCTCAGGCATCTGCGGTAAATTGTTATGCTGCATCAAATATGAAGATGACAATTACAAAGAATTCCGAGAGAGAATGCCTAAAATCGATTCAACGGTCGACACTCCTGACGGAAAGGCTCAGGTAAAGCAACTCAACTATATCATGCATAGCGTACAAGTGGAATTGAAAAACAAGAATCTTGTGACTTATGACATTTCTCAAATCAAATTCAAGGACAAAGCAAGTCAGGAAGATTTGGAAATAGATGATAAGGAATTATTGAATTTAGAGGAATAGCAATGAATGAATTTGATATTCATGATTTATTGGCTTATGACGGTTTGAAAATAATTCAAGGAAAAGACCTCTTCCGTTTTTCCTTGGATTCTTTATTATTGGCCAATTTTGTGAATATAAACATGCGCTCAAAAAAAATAATCGATCTAGGCTGTGGCAACGGACCGATACCGTTGTTTCTTACTCTGAAAACGGACAAGAAGATAGTTGGTGTGGATGTTCAGAAAGAAGCCTGCGAATTGGCTAGGAAGAGTGTTGAACTGAACAATCTTCAGAATCAGATCGAAATTGTCGAAGGCGACATCAAAACAATCCATGAATTCTTTAACACGAACAATTTCGATGTTGTGATTTCGAATCCACCATTCTTCAAATATCATGATGAATCGCTACTTAACAAGCATGAAAACAAATCGATTTCCAGACACGAGATCCTAATTGATCTGGAAGGAATAATCCTCAGCGCCACCAGATTGACAACGACAGGTGGTTCATTCAATTTGATCCATAGGGCGAACAGGATTGAAGAGATAATCGTTTTGCTGGACAAATACAATTTTGCCATCAAGAGGATGCAATTCGTCTATACTCAGCCGGATAAAGAAGCTCTTATGGTGCTTATCGACTCAAGATACAACGGAAATAAAGGAGATATCAAAGTATTAAATCCTTTATTTGTGTATAATAAGAATAACGAATATACCGATGAT
>CAYZPL010000017.1:6435-11107 GCA_964480415.1 uncultured Candidatus Izemoplasmatales bacterium | reverse complement strand
AGATTCATTGAAATGGAAGTATCGGCAAATTTTGTATCAGGTTTCTTGTTAAATATTAATTAAAAAAGGCTGGGAATTCAGCCTTTTATTCTTATCGTTTCATTATCATGAGGGCGGTGTGTAAGTCGCGACAAACTCCGTAATCGCCGTTTCGATATCAGTTCCGGTGACCGTTACCATAGGATCGACTCCATATTCGATATAGTTGTAGTTTGAATCCGTGACGGTTATACAACTTGAATAATTGAAAACTAGATTGTTCGGAAAAATGCTTTGGGTAATCGTCGCTGTTCCGCCACCTGTTTTCTGTCCGAAGACTACTGCTATCCCCTGATCTTCACATATCGATGCGAAGAGATTTGCAGCACTGAATGTGACTGGTCCGGTATAGACGTAGAAAGTGTTCGGAAGTGCCTTGTCAGAAACATTAACATATTGATCCTGAGACGTCGTATTGGTAGCTGGATTCTTGGAATAAATCGTGAACTCCTTATTGGTCATATAAGACAGAAGCACAACCACTTGGCTCAATAAGCCTCCAGGATTGCACGAAACATCGATATAGATAGGCTTATCAGGATTAAGACCAACTAGAAGCGAAGCCAGATACTGGTTTAAAGTATCGGAAAACTGGTAAACTTTGAGCACGTAATAAGAAGTATCTTCATAGAGTTCTGCATCAGTACTACCAGCATAGCAACCATAAGTCTGTCTTGCCGTAAGATATTGATTCAGACGCGAATTCACAGGAGGATTCTTGCCAAGGACGTAACTATCATTGAAACCGTAATTGATGATCCAGGAATGAAGATCGTTGAGGCCATACACAAAATCCTGGAAATCCGAATCGAACTGTAAGAGAGTCGTGTCCGAGAACAGGTCATAACTATTGATTATGTCATGGTATGAAGTAACGTCTTCCAACTGCTTAAGTCCGTAGAAATTGTCCATAAGAAGTTGTAAATACTGCTGAGACTGGCTTGTTATGACTGCCTGTTGTTCCGCAGAGTATATGTTGACATTTCCCATCTGGTTGGTGATTTCGGAAAAATCATCGACGATATAGAATGTCTCTCCAGCGAGATAGACATCATAAAACTCACCAGTAAGTATCAGATCTGCCAAATAAAGAGGTATGTAGAAATCACGACCTAACTGGGCAATATCGATGCCATAGTCATTGAGATTGATCACTTTGGAGTTGTCTCCCGTGGTGACTGTGGTATAGGTCTCTTCGATGCCTTGGCCGATTTTTTCGTCGATTGACGGACTCAAATAGAAGTTGAAATTGAAATCATTATAAGTCAATGTATTGGCCGCTGAGTCAAGCTTAAGTGAATAATTTTTGGTGTTACCCACAGTTTGATCGGGATTGAAAATATAAGAAGCTGTCAACTCTGATCCGCTCTTGCTGATCATCACAAGCTTCAATCCTTCATGGAGAATCTGTAAAAAATTTTCAACGTTCACGAACAAGGTATCCGGATAATCCGTATCCGTATAAACCGCGAGTGAAGTTCCATTAAACTGTTGATATGTAGCTTTGCTGACAACAGTGTAGTCCGCCAGTTTTGTGACCGGATCACCAGTTGTTGTCGTAGTCGTTATGGTAGTTGGTGGTAAAGTCGTCGCTGTGTTAGTTGTTGTTGTGGTAGTAGGTGTTGTGGTAGTAGTTGTGGTCTGTGCAGTTGTAGTTGTAGTCGTAGTTGTGGTCTGTGCAGTTGTAGTCGTGGTTGTAGTTTCCGTGGTTGTCGTACCACCAAAGAAACTGCAACCTACCAAGAAGAATGTCGTAAACAACGTCAGTATCAATAACATCTTTTTCATCAAAATTCCTCCTAAATTATTTATATATATTACGAAAATAACTGTTTTTTAATATTATATCATTTTTATATTTGTTTTTGTCTTAAATTATCGATACTTATAAAAAAAAAGCATCATCTACAATGATGCTTTAATGAACAATCTGATTATTGGTTAACTATAATTCTTACTTTATAAATTCCGACTAACTCCTTTAGTTCGTCCAAATGTGCTTTGTCGAGGTTTGCGTCCATATCGTATGCGAAATAAGCGAAACTACCTCTTGTCTTGTTGACTTTGAATCTGATGTCTTGACCATAATCAGCCAATATTTCATCGATTTTTTCGTCAAGGTCAAGACTCTTGACTGTCAGAAGACAAAGTCTGTATTTGGTTTGGAAAGGTCTTAGTTCGGCATTCGGAAAATTGACAGAGTTGACAATCGATCCTGTTTCAGAGTACACCATCAATGAATTGACAGCCATGACCGCACAATTTTCCTCAGATTCTTCCGTGGAAGCACCAAGATGAGGAATCGCGATGACGTTTTTCATACCGACGGTCATTCTGTTAGGAAAATCAGTTACATATTTGCTGACGATGCCTTTTTCCATCGCTTGTTCGAGACTCTTGTCGTTAACCAAAGTATCACGGGAGAAATTCAGCACTATCAAACCTTTTTTACATAATTTCCAAACCGATTCGTTGAACATTCCTCTTGTTGTGTCTAGCAAAGGTAGATGGAGACTCATGAAGTCGGCAACTTTGTACATTTCTTCAAGATCAGTCAAGATCTTTATTTCCGGTTTTAATAATTCTTTGGCTTTCTCCGAGAGATATGGATCAAATCCGTATACATCCATACCTAAATCAACACAGGCATTGGCGACTTTGCCACCTACGGCGCCAAGACCGATCACGGAAATAGTCTTACCGGCGATCTCAAACCCCGCGAATTGCTTCTTAGCGCTTTCGACAGACTTGGAGATGTTTTCGTCTTTGATGTTTTCCCTTACCCAGTTGATACCTCCGACTACATCTCTGGCAGCTATCAGCATACCAGCGATCACAAGTTCCTTGACAGCGTTGCTGTTTGCTCCAGGCGAGTTAAACACGACAACGCCTGCTTGACCCATTTTGTCAAGCGAAATATTGTTTACACCGGCACCGGCTCTCGCAACCGCAATCAGGTTTTCCGAAACCTGAAAGTCGTGCATGTTTTGAGATCTGACCAAAATCAGATCGGCTTCTTCCGGTTTTTCTGTCAAATGATATTTTCTGGTAAAGTTCTTCAGTCCCACTTTTGAGATGTTGTTTAAGCATGCATATTTCATTGTTGATTTTCACCTTCAAATTTTTCCATAAAATTCACAAGCGCTTTGACTCCTTCGATAGGCATGGCGTTATAAATCGAAGCGCGCATTCCACCTGCAGATCTGTGACCCTTAAGACTTACCAATCCGCGTTCTTTGGCCTCCGCGATGAATTTCGCATTCAGTTCTTCACTATCAGTGACGAATGTGACGTTCATCAATGATCTGTCTGCTTTTCTTACTGTTCCATGGAACATTTTTGAAGCGTCGAGATAATCATACAAGATTTTTGCCTTTTCGAGATTTTTCTTATACATGGCTTCAATTCCTCCGTTCTTCAGAAGGTATTTGAATACCAGTCCACAGATATAGATGGCATATGTTGGTGGTGTATTATACATCGAGTCTTTTTTGGCGTGTGTAATATATTGTAACATAAGCGGTGTGCCATTTAAATAGTTGTTGTTAATTAAATCTTCTCTGATGATCACTAGTGTGACTCCGGCAGGGCCGACGTTCTTTTGAGCTCCGGCGAATATGACGCCGTATTTGGAAACATCGATCGGTTCAGAAAGAATACATGATGAAAGGTCGGATACGATCGGTTTTCCTTTGGTATCAGGTAATTTATTGAATTTAGTTCCGTAAATCGTGTTGTTCTCACAGATATGAACGTAGTCCGCGGTTTCTGAAAACATAAGATTGTCCAGTTCTGGAATATAAGTATATTTCTTATCCTCGCTTGATGCCACAACATTGACTTTTCCATATCTGGAAGCTTCCGCTTTAGCCTTCTCTGTCCAAGCACCGGTCATAATGATGTCGATTTCCTTGTTTTTCATCAAGTTGAGCGGGACCATGGAAAATTGGGTTGTCGCTCCTCCTTGTAGGAATAGGACTTTGTAATTATCGGGAATATTCATCAATTCCCTTAGATCGGCTTCTGCCCCCTTGATTATTGCATCATACTCCTTTGACCTGTGTGACATTTCCATGACCGACATGCCGGTGTTTCTATAGTCCAGCATTTCATCAGCGGCTTGTTTAAGTACTGGCTCTGGCAATATTGCAGGACCTGCTGAAAAATTATATACTCTTTTCATAAAAATACCTCTTTCTTGTCTAAAGAATTTTCTTTCCTTCGAGATAATATCTTTTTTCTTCGGCTTCTCCTAAGGAGAAGGATTTCCTTGGTAGTACGCCGTTTTCTCTGATATAAGGAAGCAACATGTCCCTTTTCAGCTGCGGCATGGTAATGCCCAGACTGTTGTGGTGCTTCTTGACGACTGCCTGCAGACTTTTCATTCCGTGTACAAAATCAATGGAAACTTCAAAATGGGTCTTCAGGTAATCATCCAGAAATTCCTGGATCGTCTTGATGCATGTAAACGGATTTTCCGGAGCGTTGATGATGATTTCCTCATCGTTGTAGAAAAGTTTTATTTTGGCTTCACCTTCAAGTGTCGCCTTCAGTTCTTCTATAAGTTTCTCGTTGGCGTTGAATATGATTCTGTGAATAGGTTCGAAAGTCAATCCTTCATCATAAAGGCTGA
>CAYZPL010000017.1:0-6413 GCA_964480415.1 uncultured Candidatus Izemoplasmatales bacterium | reverse complement strand
GCGTGTCTTGCCGGATGATTTTCCTTTTCCGTTTCTGGTAAAGTCTCTTTGAGGTTCTCCCAACATACTTTTGCGGATGCCAAGGAATGGTTCCCGTCACCGACAACGTAATTCAGCTTGTCGGTCAATTTCATAAGCCTCTTGATGACCGGTTCTGTATCGGTTATCTCATAACCTTTCAGATGGCCGCCGTTCATATTCAGTTCGAAATCGTAAAGCACGTTGTATTTTTTTCGGTTCTCGTATAACTCGTTGATGATCAGATCCTGTGAATCGTCGACCAAAGTCAAAACATGTGGCAGTTCAATCGGCGCATTTTCGCGGATTTTAACTCTCGGTGGAATTCTTTCCGGAACTGTTTTTTCAGTTGCTACAATCTTCCCGTCTTTCTCGGGAGCGTATTCGTATTCTTCTAAATCAATGGCTATGATTAAACCTAAACGCCTTTTGACAAAAGGCGTTTTTCGTTCGACAAGGATGAATGAGTGGTGTGTTTCGAAAAGATTGTTCCTGAGGTATAGTTTCATTGTTGCGTTTACCTTTTCGATCTTGTGCTTCATATCGTGTTCCAAATAAGCTTCCGGTAAAATCAAATGATACGTCGATGGTACATTGTCGACCTGCGATTTGAGTTTATCCCAATATTCCGGTTCCGATGTGAATTGGTCACAAGCTATTACCGCCCATTTCTGTTTATCAATCGAGGGAATAGGTAGTAATACTTCTGGTGTTACGATGAACGGCATCAAACGACTCCTTGATCCAGCATCGCCTCATATACCCGCATGAATCCGGCGATATTGGCGCCGACCACAAGATTTCGGTGATCCGTGTACTTTCTTGCTTGGGTATATGCTTTCTTGAAAATCTCAGCCATGATTACTTGAAGTTTTTGATCCACTTCTGCATATGTCCAAGGATAATGCATAGCGTTCTGGCTCATTTCCAGACCTGAAACTGCTACACCGCCGGCATTGGCCGCCTTCCCCGGAGCGAATAGGATGTCTGCGTGTTGCAAATATTTTGTTGCTTCCAAAGTGGTTGGCATGTTTGCGCCTTCCGCGACTAGAAAGCAGCCGTTGCCGACAAGCGCTTTGGCGCCTGCAAGTGGCAATTCGTTCTGTGTCGCGCAAGGAAGTGCGATATCACATTTTACCGTCCACATATTTGTAGGATTAGAATCGTATACAGCTGATGGTCTGTATTCGAGATATTTGGTCGAAAATTCCGGGGATTTCTCCGTTAACATCTTCACGATGTTCAGGTCGAGTCCGTTTTCGTCGAACACATATCCGTTCACATCGGACATGGCGACTACTTTCGCACCAAGTTCTTGTGCTTTGAGAGCTGCGAACAATCCGACTTTACCGCTTCCCGAAATTATTACATCTTTATCGGTAAGGTCATCGTTGCGATAAACTTTGAGCATTTCCTGTACGAAATAACATAAGCCGTAACCTGTGGCTTCTTTTCTTACCAATGAGCCTCCGTATGTCAAACCTTTGCCGGTAAGAACACCTGTGCTCTCGTTTCTAATTTTTTTGTACATTCCGTACATATATCCGATTTCTCTGAAACCTACTCCGATATCACCTGCAGGTACATCAGTGTCAGGACCGACATGTCTGTATAGTTCCAACATGTAGTTTTGGCAGAAACGCATGATTTCGCTATCACTTTTTCCGCGAGGATCGAAGTCTGCACCACCTTTTCCTCCGCCCATCGGCAATCCCGTCAGAGCATTTTTGAATGTCTGTTCGAACCCTAGAAATTTCAGAATCGACTCATTTACCGAAGGATGAAATCTTAGTCCGCCCTTATACGGTCCGATCGCTGAGTTGAACTGGATCCTGTAACCTCTGTTTACTTGGATCTTTCCATCATCGTCAACCCAAGTTATCCTGAATTTGACGATTCTTTCCGGTTCGATGATTCTTTCCATGATCGAAAACTTCTCGATTTTTGGATCATTCATTACGATAAAATCCATGGCTTCGAAAAATTCTTCGACAGCCTGAAGGTATTCAGGTTGTGTTGAATTTCTTTCGGTCACACCTTTGAATAGTTCGTTTAAATAATCACTATTAAACAATTTGCTCGCCTCTCTTATATTCATAATTTATCCGATTGCTTGGAACAATCGGTTTTCTCTTTCTTTTGTTTGCCTATAAACCCCTATTTTACGCGGTTTTAGTTATTTATAAATTTATAGATTTTCTTTATTTTCACACACATTATAGATTATACTATGAAAGCGTTTTTAACACAAGAAAAAATTTGTGATTTTTGTATGAAAAGGCAACCTCTGAAGGTTGCCTAAAAAAATCGTATTTATTCAATTATGTGTATCCAACCTTCAGGTGCTTCTATGTCACCAAATTGAATACCCATCAACGTGTCGAAAAGCTTTTTGATGACTGGTCCGACTTCTGTTTCACTATGGAATACGATACTCTTGTTATTATAGTCTACACGGCCTATAGGAGTAATGACTGCAGCTGTTCCACAGGCTCCGGCCTCTTTGAATTCTTCAAGTTTGTCGATGAAGACATCTCTTTCCTCAACCTCCATCTTCAGATAGTGTTCCGCAAGATAAAGCAGACTGCGCTTTGTGATACTTGGAAGTATCGAAGCTGATTTTGGAGTTATGAATTTATTGTCGTGTGTTATTCCGAAAAAGTTGGCAGCACCAGCCTCGTCGATTTTAGTATGTGTCAACGGATCTAGATAGATACAGTCGGCATAGCCCATCGCTTTTGCATATTCATGCGGCCACAGACTTGCCGCATAGTTTCCTCCTACTTTGACATCACCTGTTCCGTGAGGAGCTGCACGATCATATAGTGTCACCATGAAATTGACCGGTGCCAATCCCCCTTTGAAGTAACTGCCAACAGGAGAACAGATGACTCCAAAAATATATTCCGGTGCCGGCCTGACTCCAAGATTTTTGCCTACACCGATTATATATGGTCTGACATATAACGTCGCCCCAAATCCGTATGGTGGAATTAAATCCTCGTTCGCCTTTACAACTTGCTCTATCGCGTCGATGAATTTCTCCTCAGGTACGATAGGCATCAAGAGTCTTTCACATGATGTCTTTAATCTTTTTGCATTTTCATATGGTCTGAATATCTGGATTCTTCCGTCTTTACGCCTGTAAGCTTTTAATCCTTCGAAAGCTTCCTGGCCGTAATGTAAAGCCGTTGAGAATGCGGATATGGTAATTGTGTCGTCACTTCTTAGCTTGCCTTCATCCCATTTTCCGTTTTTATAATATGAGATGTAGTTGGCATGAGTTTCCGAAACGTTGAAACCTAAGTTTTTATAATCCTTGTTAATCAAAATACTTCCTCCACTTTCTTAAGTCGTCAGTTATATTATAAATGATGTAAGCCCTTTCTTCAAGGAAAAATTTATAATTTTTATGAAACCGGACAGTCATTTAAATGTATCAATATCATTTTGCATTCACTTATAAAAACTGCTATTATAAAAGCATTTCAGCAGCCGCCGGAATGCTTCTATTCTCATTCATTCAATTGTCGTAAAATCATTCATTGATGAAATCCACAATGTCTTTTGCGAGTTCGTCAGGACAATCTACCAACGGACTGTGTCCCGAGTTCTTCAATACCACTTTTTTCGCATTAGGAAGTGCTTTTACCGTCTCATCGACCATATATTCCGGAACGACGATATCTTTTTCGCTCCAGAAGGAAATCACCGGACATTTCACGTTTTTGATGGAGCCGTCTCCTTTGGTGACTCCGTTCGATGTGTCGGACATGTTGAACCTTGTCAAAGCCCAATCGATATCGAGGAGATTACGTTGTTTCAATGTTTCTAAAATGTATATCTCATTGTCTTTGTTGTGAGGTTCATTGACGGTATATATTACATTGTCCCATACCGTCTGCATACCGATTTTGTTTCTGGTGTCCATGATTTTCATCATCGGCATGATCTGGATCGGATCAAGTTCTAATTCCGATTTGGTTTCATAGAATTGACCGACTAGCGGATTTCCCTTTTTGTCTTTTCTGAAGATAGGGTATCCACGATATGAACAGGACTCGATCAATATCAGTTTTTGCACAAGTTCCGGTTTTATAGCAGCCATTTTTAAAGCTACACCACCACCGGTACTCCAACCTGCCAGGTAGCATTTTTTAATTTTGAGCGCATCCAAAAGGTAGAGCAAATCTCTGCTCAAAACTTCAAGATCATCAAAACGATTGTTCATCGTCGAGTCTCCGAAACCGCGCATATCAGGAACTATGATCCTGAATTTGTCCTGGAGTCTTTCAATCAAAGGCTTGTAATGCAAGCCACTGGACATGTTTCCATGAACAAGCACCATGACCTCTTCTCCCTTTTCGGTATCGATATAGGCTAATCTTTCCCTGCTTTTTATATCCAAATATTGTTTTTCCATAATAGCACCTCCACTTTAATTATATTAATACAACAAAATGTAAATATCAATATAATGTTCAAATATATATTTATTTTTAGCGATATTTATAAAATACTGACATTTTTTGCTTATTTCTGATAGAGAATCTCACATAGATTTTCAGTCGGGTGATCTACAGTTTTTTCCCAACTTTTCGGTATGGTGTTGCGAGCATCAAAATAGTCCTCAATACGAGTCTTGAGTCTCGCAGTTCCTTTCAGTGATATTTGTTTCTTCTTCATTAAGATTTCCTTTTAGATTATATTCTATTATTTATTATACCATAAGAACGCTTGTTTTTGGTGTTATTCCGCTATATTACATGGTTTGACACATTCCCATATACTTAAATAGTCAAAGTATTTTAGAATAGTGTATCGTTACGTGAATTTGTTTCTTATGACAATCGTTCGATTACATCATCATCTCAATGTTTCAAAAAAAGTAAATAAAAAAGAGATTTTCTGATTAGAGAATCTCTTTGGACTTGTCTATGAATAATATTTTTCCGGTTCCACCGTTGATAAGTAGTTTGTCGTTGTTGCAGATCCGTTCGTAATCCGGAACGTTGATGATCAGCGGAATGTTTTTCTTCTTTGCTAGAATAACTCCATGCGATGCCGAACAGCCGTATTTGACGACAATCCCTTTTAGATGGGTGTTGTCGAATCTGTAAAGGTATGAAGGTAAAAGTTCTTCGCAACAAAGTATGAAATCGTCTTTTGGCTCCACAATTGGTAGATTTATTCCTTTAGCGATATCGATCATGCGCATAAAAATATCCATGATGTCGTTTGATTTCGAACTGAAAACCTCGCTTTCCATGGTTTTGAACATCGAAACATACTCATTCATGGCCTTTTTCAATGACTCTATCAGGCATAATCCTGATTTGATATTGTTTTCAACCGTCTGGATGACAATATCATCCGTAAGCAATAATTTGTGTGACAAAAAGATATCAGCTTCTTCCTTTTCGGATTGCTGAATAATCTTGTTATAGAGAGCTTCCACCTGCTGTAAAGCCGATTCTCTAACCTGATGAAATTTGTCGATGAATACTCCGGCTTCTTCTTTTGTCTTCAATACGACGGAACTATTGCCATATTTCAAGGCTTTGCCGATTGCATAGTCATGGTTTAAACCCACGCCAGAAAATATTATCAAGTTTATCGTCTCCTGCCATAAACATTTTACCACATTCCGGTAGAAAATCAAATTATTAATTTTATCTATTTTTCTTATTTTCTTATAGTATAATGTATATGGGTGATGCAAATGTTCACAAGAGAGAAAACCAGACCTATAAAGGTTGGAAATATCACAATCGGCGGCAACAAGAAAGTTGTCATACAATCGATGACAAACACCAAGACGAAAGACGTCGAAAAGACTGTAAATCAAATAAAGGAACTTGAAAAAGCTGGATGCCAATTGGTAAGAGTGGCAGTGCTTGACAACGAGGATGCTTTAGCGATCAGGGAGATCAAGAAAAACATCAATATCCCGATTGTAGCGGATATTCATTTCGACCACAGACTTGCGCTGACCGCTATTGAATCTGGTGTGGACAAGATCCGCATCAATCCCGGGAATATCGGTCATTTGGACAAAATCAAGACAGTCGTCAAGGCCTGCCAGGAAAAACATATCCCGATCAGGATCGGCATCAATTCCGGTTCTCTTGAGAAACATATTCTTGAAGTGTACAAAGAACCAAGTCCGGAAGCGATGGTCGCTTCCGCAAAATTCCATGTGGAATTATTGGAAATGTTCGGTTTCGAAGACATCATCATCTCGATTAAATCATCCAACGTCTTGGATACTATTAAAGCAAATGAACTGGCGGCTGAGGCATTCAAATATCCGCTTCATATCGGCATAACCGAAGCAGGAACGGATTTCAGCGGAACAATCAGTTCCAGTATCGGCCTCGGCATTTTGTTGCATG
>CAYZPL010000016.1:0-11122 GCA_964480415.1 uncultured Candidatus Izemoplasmatales bacterium | reverse complement strand
GCGACACCGATAGCTTTTTTAGTCGCTGGTATAATCGCCATAATTACGGCATATTCATATGCCAAACTGGCTGAAACAATTAAATCAAAAGGCGGCACAAGTTCTTATATTAATGAAGCTTTCGGCAAAAATGTTTTTACAGGAGGCTCGAACAATTTCTTGTGGATCAGCTATATCGTGATGCTCGCTTTGTATTCATCCGCATTCGGTTCATATGCCCCGAATCTGATTCCTATTTTTCCAACCGATACCGCAACCGGCACCCTTTGGAATTATCACTTTTTCGTATCGTTGATCATTATCATATCCATTTTGGTCAATTATCTGAGTGTCAAGATGGTTTCCGAAGTCGAAAAGTGGGCCGTTATTTTTAAATTGATAATTCTTCTGGTTTTCGTGATCGTGGGAATCTACGGTTTATTCTCATCCGCTGATGTTTCTCAACTCGGAACTTCCCATTGGCCGAACACTATCCAGATCGTGGCCGGAGGCATGCTGATATTCGTCGCTTATGAAGGCTTTGAGCTGATCTCGAGCGTGACTCCTGACATCGACAAGCAACAGAACATAAAAAAGGCTTTTCTGATTTCCACGGGATTTGTAATCGTACTTTACATTCTGATCGCGATAATCACAGTTGGAAGTTTACAACCTTCACAAATTGAAGGCGCACAAGATTATGTTCTTGCCGAAGCCGCAAAACCGGTTCTTGGCACGTTTGGATTTATCATGATCATCATCGCAGCGTTGATTTCCACATTTTCTGCAATCAACGCCACTTTATATGGCAGTTCAAGAATCAACTACGAACTGGCCACCGACGATGAATTACCACATGAATTCACAATAGTGATCAAGAACGAACCTATCGGCGTGATCATCACCGGCGCATTGGCATTATTGATGGTGAATTTCATACCACTCCAAAGCATCTCCGGAATCGGTAGCATTGGTTTTCTTCTGATCTTTGCGCTGATCAATCTCTCGGCATTCAAAATGAGAAAGAGACTAGGTGGAAAACCTTGGATGTTTCTTGCCGGAATGATTTTGAATATCGTGGCTATCGGAACTTTGATCTCACAAGAGATTTCTGCCAGTCCGATAACGCTTGTTTATACTTTCGCTTTGCTTCTTATCTGTTTCACATTGGAATATTTCTATAAGAAATCCGAGTATCATTTCAAAGAGAAACTCATCAAACGGCCTTCCACTCTCGCAAAGCACAAAAAATCGCATAATCAAAATAAAAACTCAGAAACAGTCTGAGTTTTTTTATTTATTTAACTGTATTGTTCCAACAAAATGTAAGCAGAAAATCTGCCCTAATCAGCGAACAGATCATTATAGTATAGTCCATCCACAAGATAGTTCTGTTATTTTGTCTCAACCAGTTGGACATCGTAGCCATCAGGGTCTGAAACAAATACAAATCTGATATGTGGATTAGGTGCGAATGGTCCTCTAGTCACCACTACATGATGTTCATTCAAAAATTTCACAACTTCATCCAGCGACTCAACCATGACTCCTACTGAAATGCCAGAACCTATTCTATCTCCATGCATATCGGTTCCTTGAATCAATTCGATTTTAGGTTGATTCTCTTCTCCAAGCATCGCCATCGCAAAGTCACCGTTTTTGATTTTACTTGAGACCGACAATCCTAATAGACCTTCATAAAATGATAATGACGTTTCCAAATCTTTTACCGATAATGTTACCCAACAAAAATTCATGTTCATGTCCTCCTCATAATATTTTTCCTATATTGTATTATAACGCATATAAGCATTTTTTTAAAAATAATTTAAAAGCCATACCTTTTTAAAATGTTTGAAGGTGTAAATTGATTTTCATAATAAAAAAGGCCTAATACTAATTGTACTAGGCCAGTAATCATTTAATGGCGGAGGAAGAGGGATTTGAACCCCCGCGCCGTCTCCGGCCTACTCGCTTTCGAGACGAGTCCCTTCAGCCGCTTGGGTATTCCTCCATAAAAATGGCTACAATATGATTTTATCAATTATTCCCATAATACACAACAACAATATTCAATTTGTATTCAATATATCGTTCTTATGCCGGTAATAAAAGATTCTCCTCAAACGAGGAGAATCAATATAACGTTCTTACCTTATGTCGGGATAACTTCATTTATAGATTCTATCTTGCATGCATTCAACTAGTCGAAGCACTTCTTTCTCGATTTTTTTCAATTCTTCTTCTCTGGCGAATCCGTTGAATTCGATATAGTCGATGAAATTCCAATTCATACGGTTTCTTTCAATTATAGCTTCCAACTCCTTTTTCGCTCCACCGCTCCAGCCGTAGGAGCCAAAATACAATGCGTGTTTTCCGGACATTCTTTTTCTTCCGAGTTCATCTATTGCATTGGCTACCGGAGGAAACATCTTGTATTCGTAGGTCGGCGAAGCTACGATGACAGCTGCCGAGCGCATAGCATATACCATCATATCGCTGATGGTGTCATATGGCATATGTGCCATATTGACCTTGATACCTTTTTTCTCCAGTAACTCCTTTGCGAAGTTGACCGCTTTTTCGGTCGATCCATACATCGAACCCCAAACGATCGTTATCTCATCTTCACCGTATCCGTTTGCGAATTCTGTCCATTTTGTATATTCGTTGATTATTATCTCTGGATTTTTTGTGTATATAGGACCGTGTCCCGGTAGAATAAATTTGGCATTCAAGGATTTTGTCTTGTCAATCGCTTTTTTTAGCATTGAATTGAACGTCATCATAACATTGGTAAAATATCTGATCCCCTCTGTTTGGAAAATCAGTTGTTCTTCCTCGGGCATTTCTTCGTACGAACAATGTTTGCCGATAGTCCCGAAGGATCCGTAAAGATCACATGTGAAAAGCGCCTTCGAACTTGTTTCAAAAGTGACCATTGTTTCTGGCCAATGAACATTGGGAACAGGATAGAAATTAAGCACCTTCCCGCCGCCGAGATCCAAAGAGTCTCCTTCCTTCACAACCATAATCTTCATTTCGTCGCCATAGAAGGCTTTGATAACTGCAGCTCCTCTTTCCGTGGTGACAATCGTGAAATCCTTTTTGATTTTTCTGAAATTATTGATCCAACCCGAATGATCCGGTTCGACATGATTGACTATAAGATATTTGATATCCGTCGGATCAATATCCAGTTCGCCAAGATTCTCATACAAAGTTTCAGGAACACCGTCCCAACCGATAACACCATCTACTATCGCGATATCTTTCCCTTTGATGATATAGGAATTTAGGGTCACTCCGTGTGGCAAGACCCACATGCTTTCAAAAAGCATGTCTTCGACATTCAGGGATAGCATGTATATGCCATCTTCGATCTTTCTCTTATTCATTTAAACCTCCAGTTTATAAATATCACTCAAAAACATTATAGCGAATAGAAGCCATTTATTCAAGCCATTGCACTCAAAGTGTTGATACCTTAAGCAAATATTGTTGCAAGCTTATCTGCCAAGCAAGCCTCTTGTAAATACGATGTTTTATAATTTTAACGTAAAAAATTGTAAAAATTTGAAAATGACCTCTTAACATCACGAAAAAATCACTATTCAGGACTACAATTGAAAATTGTTGCAAATTATTATCATACTGGAGAAGGAGGTAAAAGAGATGGTTATTGTTCGGGAAGCTACGAAAGCCGATTTGAACGAAATCGCACAAGTACACTGTCAAGCTATGCAAGAGACATATCACGATTTATTCAGCGATCAATATCTGAAATCACTTGATCCTGACCAGTTCATGCATATGCCCGAAGAATGTGCAGAAAGAACATATATTGCTATAAACCGAGACAAGATTGTCGGTTTTGTAAGTTTCTGCGAAGAAGACGATCAAAAACTCGGACACATCGGCGAAATCACCGCCATGTATATCCTGAAGGAATATCAGGGACTTGGGATAGGACGTTATTTGATTCAGCATTGTTTCGTGGATTTGTATGGAATCAAGAATATTTACATATGGACTTTAAGCCAGAACATCAAGTCGATCCAATTCTATCATCATTTCGGTTTTATCGAAGATGGTGGGAAGAAAGACCTTACCTTACAAAAAGGCAAATCCTTTCCTTTATCTAGAATGAGAAAAAGAATCAGCCTCTATAGAGCCTGATTTGTCTCGTCCGACAATAAAATAAAATTAGCCCTTAGAGGGCATTACTATATAGAAGCGGATTCCGCTTTTTTTTATTTTAAACATCAGTATACATTGAGTACGAATAGACATTGTGCATTTGCATAATAATTGGCGATTTCATTATGTACGTCTAATATGGCAAAGTACTGCCCTTTATCCAACTGACCAAGATCGCTCCAATTATCAAAGTCAGCTATTCGAACAGCAGAGGAATCATATATCAGGTAATCGATGTTGGTAATTGAATTGCTTAAAGTGAGCAAGATCCCGTTTGATTGGTCGATTTCGGGTATTCTTTCCCGATTCTGGACCATATCATATCCATACATACCGATATAATCGGTGTTCCGAACAAGGAAAGCGTCTCCATCCTGTGAAATTTGTTCATAGGAACTTGTCAAAAAAATCAAAGGAACAATCTGGTCTTCACCATTCGAAATACTGATTGTGAAGGCAAAAACATCTGTCCCCGTATTCGCTAATAATTCAGTATCGTAGATTTTTCCAGCGCATGAAGCAAATGAAAATGACAACAATAACAACATGAAACCAAAAAAGGTCCTTTTTACTGACATTTTCTTTCCCTTTCAAATAGCTATAATGTTTTCATAAAAACATATCATTTGGAATTGATATCATAAATATAAATATTCCAGCACTGGCTTTTATTGGTAAAATAATAAGAATACTTTATAATTGCAAATTGATTTCTATAATTCCATTTTCAAATTTGTTTCATGGATATCATCTTCATCAACTATTTCAAACACTTCAAATCCACTTAATCTGAAGAAACTTAACGCCCTGATATTGTCGCTTTTACATGTTGTGGACAAAGTTTTCGCATTTAAGTCCTGTTTGAGTAATTGAATAAGTTCAGTAAAAACTTTTCTACCCAACCCTTGACCCTGAAACTCTCGATCTATCGCAAAGTTCCATAAAAACCATTCGCCAGCCTTGAATTCATTCAGTAATGCGAATCCAATCAGTTGCTCTCCATCATAGATATCATATGCGATATTATTTGGATCATCAAGTAATTGCGCTATTTTCTCTTCTGATGACAAAAAACGTAATTGGCACGACTCAAGATTTACTTTGAATCCTTGTGACTTAACAAATTCCATTTAAATTACCCGCTTCATTTAATTTTTTTTGTATGTTCGTAAGCTATTTGCTTATTTATCTTGTAATTATAATTATAGATGAAAATATAAAAGATTCCAACTAATACGCTGAAATCCGTTTTTATGACTGGGTTGCATGACCTATTTTAATACATATTGGCACCATATCAAAATTCTTGACACCCCTTTGTTTTCTATGAATATGGCATATCAAAGTCACTGTTTATAAACCATACCAATCCAATCACCGACTATTTCTATTGTATACCACAATGGGATAGATATCAACGACTTTATACCTCATTTATGCACAAACGAAATTTATGTTATTTTTGACATATGTTCAAAATAAAACTTTAATTCCGCATGAAACTGTGTTAAAATTATAGAGGTATATGATGTAAAAACATCAAACTATATGAAAAAAATAAAGGAGAAAGACTATGCATAAAAAAGACATTATTGTCATCGGTGGTAGTGCTGCTGGTTTGGTTGCGGCACTCACTTCAAAGTTAACTTATCCAAACAAAACCGTTGCTTTATTCCGTAAAGAAGAAAAAGTAATGATTCCATGTGGTATTCCTTATATCTTCGGTTCTCTGAATTCTTCAGATGAAAACATTTTACCAGATGGGGGGTTAATTCAAGCCGGCGTTGAAATCATCATTAATACGATTGACTTAATTGACTACGAAAACCATAAAGTTGTTACGGCAAATGGTGAAACTTATGAGTATGAAAAAGTAATCGTTGCTACCGGTTCTACTCCATGGGTTCCAAGTTTCATCGAAGGAACTGATCTTGAAAATGTGTTTACTATTCCAAAAAACAAAATCTATTTAGACAAACTAGTTAAAGCAACAGCTCCAATGAAAAAAATCGCAGTAATCGGTGCTGGATTTATTGGTGTGGAAGTTTCAGATGAAATAGTTAAAAGAGGCAAAGAAGTTTTCTTAATCGAATCCAGAGAAAATATCTTAGCTGGAACATTTGATGAAGAAGCTTGTCAAATAGCTGAAGAAACCTTAACATCAAATGGCGTAAAAATTATGACTTCTTCAAATGTATCAAAACTTGATGGAGATAAAGTAGTCAACAAAGTGATATTTAAAGATGGAACCTCATTAGAAGTGGATGCTGTTATTCTATCAATTGGATACAAACCAAATATCGAACTTGCAAAAAAATCAGGTATTAGCGTCAATAATCAAGGGGCTATCAAAGTAGATTCCTTTATGAGAACGCATCAAAAAGATGTATTTGCATGTGGTGACTGTGCTCAAAAACGTGACTTTATCACAGGTAAAATTATACCAATTATGTTGGCTTCTACAGCTTGTGCTGAAGCTAGAGTAACCGCAATGAACTTATATGAACTAAATACCATCCGTATGTTTAATGGAACAATCGGAATCTATTCAACCGTTATTGGAAAAACTGCATTTGGTGTTGCAGGTATCACTGAAAAAACTGCGAAGGCGGAAGGTTTCGGCGTGTTAACAGGATCATTCAAGGGAATGGATCGTCATCCAGGAAAATTAAATGGTGGTCAATCACAATTCGTAAAAATCATCGCAAATAAAAACACAGGATTAATTATGGGTGGAGAAGTTATTGGAGGAAATTCAATTGGTGAACTTACAAATGTTCTTGGCTTTATTATCCAAAACAAAATGACCGTTTCCGATGTCATGGTTGCTCAAATTGGAACGCAACCAATGATTACCGCTTCGCCTGCTGCCTATCCTCTTGTAAAAGCAGTTGAGGTAGTATATCGCAAGATGATAAAAGCTTAACTATTATAATAAATTAATGGCTGTTCGCTGAATGTTACTCTATACAAATGGAGTACAATGTTGTTCTACGAATGGCCATTTTTCTTAGAATTAATAGTTTTAAATCAAAAATTTTTAACATTGAAAATAATAATATTGTCTTGCTTGTCTTGCAAAACAAATCATGGTACAATGGAGATGCAAATGATTTGCACTTAGAAAGGTTTGGTAAAATGAAAAGAATATTTGTTTTATTGATTGTTTTAGCAGGAGTGTTATTTACCGCATGCACTGCAAAAACAACAGAGTCCGTAAAACCGATAATTGCCGTATCAATTGTTCCTGAACAAGCTTTTGTTGAGGCAATTTCCGGTGATTTGGTTGATGTTATCACAGTAATCCCCCTTGGATATAGTCCGGAAAATTACGAACCAACATCAGCTACAATGGAAAAAATCAGCAGAGCTGCAGTGTATTTCACAATCGGTGTTCCTACTGAATCTGGAAATATCCTACCAAATATTCAAAACGTTGAAATCGTAAGTCTGGAAGCGTTGGTTGGCGAAGTCTATCCTGATAGGACTTTCAGTGATGGTGGCAGAGACCCTCATATATGGTTATCGATAACCCGAGTCAAAGAAATTGTTAAAATAATAAGAGACAAATTGCAGGAAATCGATCCAGCTAATGCGGAAACATATCAAAGCAACGCGGAAACTTTCACTTCTCAATTGACAGACACCGATAATACAATAAGAAATATCTTTAGTGATGTCACCATGAATACCTTTATCGTCTATCACCCGGCGTTCGGATATTTTGCGGACGAATATGGTCTAAATATGGTTGCTATAGAAGAGGAAGGGAAAGAGGCTACCGCTATAGAACTTCAGAGTATAATTGACTTAGCTCGTGATGATCAAATAGAATATATTTTCAAACAGCCTGAAATTGACTCCTCTCAGGTACAGTCAATAGCCGATGAGATCAATGCGGAAATCATTACATTGAATCCCTTGTCAGCCGATTATTGTAATAACCTCATAAGCATTGCCAATGCAATAAGGGACGCACTCAGGTGACACTTTTCAAATTACCTATTCATACTGTTGACATCATAAAAAAGTAATATTAAAAAGTTGCAGGATAATCCGTTTTCCTGCAACATTTTTTTATTTTGTTGAAATTATTCGAATCTGACCAGAATGTTCGGGTCTAGTATTCTTAGGATATATGAATTCATAATAAATAAATTGATGTTTTCACTATCGTGGTTTTGATAGCCGATTGTATAATCCTGTCCAACGGTAAACTCCAAATCACGATGCTTGACCGGTAACAGTAAGCCCCCTTTTACTACTTCAGATAAGATGACATTGCCACCAATCAGTTTTTCCACCAATTCGTATAATAGTTTGTTGCCGAACACAGTGTTCATGTTCTGGAACAAAGTTTTTCCGACAATTAGATTATATGGTTTTTCTGCAAAAGCTGCTTTTAAAGTTACAACACCTTTGGAAACTGCATCCAATATCGCCTGTGCGTCTTTTCCAATCGGGAATGATTTCACTGCTTTTTCCAATAATCCTTTGATTCCTATAGCCTTTTTACCGTTATATAATGCATCCTCTTCGAAGAGTGCTATTTGTTTAACAGCTTCTTCCAAAGCGCTCAAATCGAGATCCTTGGCTCCACGAATAACATTGTCCATCTCCCATCTTGCAAGTTTGAACGATATTCTCGTTTCCACCAAGTTTTGATTTTCATATATTCCCAATTTCACCTTTTCATCATTTCCGTTCTCCACAATATTCAAACGGCCTGTTGAAACACTGGTTTTTTCAAGCCCGAAAGGTCCATTGACCAATAAGCTTTTTCTGGTTGTCAAATAAGCACCTAAAACCACTTCTGCACGGTTGTTAATTTCAGCCCATGCTTCCTTAGGAATTGGTGCTAGGTTCTGTTTAAAAATATCCATTGTTCTATTCCTTTCTATTTTACTTTCAAAGAAATCGTTGCTTCTTCAGCTTTACCTGTATCGTGATCACCCGAAATTGCACCTTCCTTGAACAGGTTTTCTTTCAGCTCATAATCTAGTTCAGGGATTACTCTTCGCAACCATTCCAAAGCCATTGAAGCGTGCTCCAATTCTTCATTACGATTATGAAGAAGAATTCCTTTTAACTCTTCATCTTTAGTAACATCAGCTCTCTGATTATACCAGTCGACAGCTTCAAATTCTTCAATTAAAGAACGGATAGCTCTGGTGATTTCTTTTGTCTCTTCGCTTAAAAGTTCGTAAGGTTCATGATATTGATTCATTTTCTATTACAATTCAGATCTTCTACTGAATTGTTCCCTCCTTCTCTTAAATTCAATTTTATTATATCACAAAATAACGTAATATAAATTGATACACATTATTTTCCAAGGATTTCTAGTCAAGAAAAGCCATGATAAAAGTAATTTGTTATGCTAAATCGATTGCTTCATTTATTTTAAGCTTTACTATTCATTGCACACAAATATTCTATATGATCTTAATGCTTTCTTTGTGTTCCCTAATATCTTATCATTTCAATAATACTCTTGTTTTTTCAAGCCTGAATAATCATTTTCAAATCATACAAATCTGAATTTTGATCAACTTTATTTACTTTGATTTTTAACAGCTTCTTGTTTCATTTTAATCGCTGCCTGATCTCCAAGATAATACTTGTTTTCAACTTGCATTTCAGCGTTTAGTTCACAAACAAGAGGAACTCCCGTTGGGATATTGACACCAACTATTTCTTCAGCAAAGAGATTTTCAAAATATTTGACCAATGCTCGAATGGATTCTCCATTCTCTACTATACTGATTGCTAGTAACTTGGTATCTCTCTTGTATACTCCGTTTTCTCTATTCAGAAAGGCTTCTTTCCCATATCGTTTGTATATGTTTATCAGATACTTCAAACTTCCGATATCATATCCTCCATACATCTCCGATGCATGGCTTATTGATTTCCCTTTGAGGACATGCTCTTCACACATCTTCATTTTTTGTTCCAATGTCAGTCTCATAAATAAAAATAGCTCCCTTCATCAGAGTGGTATTTTTAGTATACCATATCTCCAACTTTTGGAAGCTACTTCATTCATATATGGTGCGGTTGATGGGATTTGAACCCACACGTCATTAAACACTGCCGCCTGAAGACAGCGCGTCTACCATTCCGCCACAACCGCATATCTATATGATATTATACTATATTTCTATCAAATTTCATCAGTATAATTTTCAAAAAACTGATATTCATATAACCTTGGATGTAAAATACATCCATCTATCTCTTTACAATGTTTTACAGTTTTTTCATGAGTGGATGCTAATTTTATGACAATAACCTGTATAATATAGGAAAGAGGTGATTATATGAATGAATATGTTAAATTGATTGATGGGTTTCCATTAATATGTAAGTTGATTTTAGCCCTACCTTTCTTCGACAACATCGTTTATGGCATCTATCGAATTGCCAAAGGGCAATTCATTATCGGAATTCTCTGGATTATCTTTGCCGGATGGGTTCTGTGGTTGATTGACATTTATACTTTGCTTACTGTAAAGAAGATTACTTTCTTGGTATAGACATAATATTTTTACATATAAAAAATAACCCACTAATGAGGTTATTTTTTTTGGTTAATGCAGAAGATTAATGACCGTGACTTTGGTCCTTGTCATCGCCTCGATACTATACTTGACACCTTGTGTTCCCATCCCCGAGGATTTGACTCCCAAGAACGGAAAGTGATCCGGCCCTCTCTGAGGCTTATTGTTGATCTGTACGGTGCCGACTTCCAATTGATCGGCTACATAGAACGCATCGTTTATATTGTTTGTGAATACACTGCTTTGCAGGCCGTAACTTGATTGATTGGCGATATCGATAGCTTCTTCTACGGATTTGACTCTGATGATCGGCAGCACCGGTCCGAACGGTTCTTCCCAAGCCAATCTTGTTTCGAGAGAAACATTGTCGAACAAAGTCG
>CAYZPL010000015.1:2549-11885 GCA_964480415.1 uncultured Candidatus Izemoplasmatales bacterium | reverse complement strand
GCTGGGGGCCTTGTCGCTTTTGAAGAATTGTTTACAGGTATGCCAAAAGATGAAGAGCTTAATATGGCGTTTATTGTGGTACAGCATCTTGCACCGGACCATAAAAGTATTTTGTCGGATATAATAAAAAAATATACTAAATTACATGTTTATAAAGTAACTGACGGAATGAAAGTTTTGCGAAACTGCATCTATATCATCCCATCCAACCGAGATATGGCTCTTGTAGAAGGCAAATTACAACTTTTTGAAATTACATCTCCAAGAGGAAAGAATATGTCTATAGACTTCTTTTTGCGTTCGCTTGCATTGGATCAACAAGAAATGTCTATCGCTGTTATATTATCCGGAACAGGTAGCGATGGCACAACAGGTATGAAAAGCATTAAAGAAGAAGGTGGAATAGTTGTGGTTCAAAGCCCAGAGACTGCAAAGTATGATGGGATGCCACTTAGCGCTATTTCAACAGGGTTAGTAGATTATATACTTCCAGCTAAGAATATTGTTAAAACCCTTGTTTCATATGTTGAACATACAGGTGGTATGAAAAAGAGACTTGATTCATTGATAACATCATATGATGAAAACAACCTCAAGAAAATCTTTTTTCTATTACGCGAAAGAATCGGACATGACTTTTCTAATTATAAAATAAGCACTATTAGTCGCCGAATCGAAAGAAGACTAGCGGTTTTAGAAATAGAAACCATTGATAAATATGTAAAATACTTGCAGCAAAACCCAAAGGAAATTGATGCTCTTTTTCATGATTTTTTAATTAGTGTCACAAATTTTAACCGAGACAAAGATGCTTTTTCCTATTTGGAAAAAATAATTATACCAGAAATCTTTAATAATAAACCTGATGGATCCAGCATCAGGATTTGGTGCGTTGGGTGTGCCACCGGAGAAGAAGCTTATTCTCTAGCAATTTTGATAAGGGAGAATTTAGAAAAAACAAATAATAATTACGATGTGAAAATATTTGCTACCGACATCGATAATTATGCGATTTCTAAAGCGAGATTAGGCGAATATTCAAGCCTTATAGAAGCTGATATTTCACCTGAAAAAATTGTTAAATATTTTAAATTCAATCCAGTGACTGGTTTATACAAAGTTAGAAGGACTATTCGAAGTATGCTTATTTTTTCCGGACACAATGTTATTGAAGATCCTCCTTTTTCCAAACTGGATCTGATAACATGCAGAAACCTTCTAATATATCTTAACAAGGATCTTCATAAAAAGCTTATTCCTCTTTTCCACTATTCTTTAAATCCCAATGGAATTCTTTTCTTAGGCAGTTCCGAAACTGCTGGCGAGTATAATAATCTATTTATGACATTAGAAAAAAAATTCAAAATCTATCTTCGTATAGAAGATTATTCTGGAAAAAATGCAAAAGGAAATGGAGGTGCGATTTTGAAGAAATCATTTAATAGCCATAAAGAATATTCAGGCGTTTCAGAAGAGTCATATCCAAAAAAATATCTCAGCGAAATAATGGAGAAATTCATACTTAAAGAGAGCTCATTAACGGGTATATTGATAAATGAAAAAGGCTATATCTTACATCTGCGTGGACCATTAGAGACATATCAAAAAGAAAGTTCTATTGATTACTCGAACAATAACATCTTTAAACTTGTTAAAAAAGAAATTAGCCACAATCTTTCTATAGGGCTTCATAAGATTACAGATGAAGTAGAGACTATCTATATTAGAGATATCAAAATACCAATCAATAAGCATTATACTAAAATAAATATGACTATTAAGCTGGTAACACAAGATTCTGATCTAATAATTAAAGAACCTTTGTATATCGTATTTCTTGAAGAATCAAGAGAACAAGACCCAATATACATTTTAAAACCGGAAACCGATAGTTCGTTTACGGATATGGACACATACCTAAAAAAACTAAAAACAGAACTTCGGATCAAAGAAGAATATCTATACGCGGCAAACGAAAAACTCGAGAAATATAATGAAAAACTAGAATCATCTTACCAAGAGATGCAAGCAGTTAATGAAGAAATGCAATCAACAAATGAAGAATTGGAAACATCCCAAGAAGAGCTACAATCAACAAATGAAGAATTGTTAACTGTTAATATAGAACTTCAGGAAAGAATTCATGATCTATCAAAGGTTAATAACGACATGAACAACCTAATATCAGGTACAAATATAGCAACTATATTTCTTGATTTGGATCACAATATTTTAAGATTTACACCGACAGTCACTGAGATAATTAATCTTATTGCCAATGATATTGGTAGATCGATTTCTGATATTACTACAAATTTAGTTAGCTATAATAATCTCTCAAAAGATATCAATGCTGTACTTGATACATTGAAAACCAAAAAGAGAAAAGTACATACAACTAATGGGCGATGGTATGAAATGATTATTCAACCATATAGAACCATAGAAAACATAGTTCAAGGAGCTGTTATAACTTTTATTGATAATACTGAAGCGAAGACGGCTAAAGATTTGCTTTCTGTCTCTGAATTGAAATATCGTACGTTATTCGAGACAGCAAAAGAAGGCATTTTAATACTGAACAGCAAAACAGGGCAGATATTAGATGTCAATCCTTATTTAGTTGAATTATTGGGTTATTCGAAGCATGAATTCATAAAAAAGGAAATATGGAAAATTGATTTTTTGAACAATATTGTTGAAAATAAAGAAGAATTCAAAGAATTTCAAAAAAAGAAATCTGTTCGATATGAAAATTATTCGCTTAATTCTGCTTCAGGCAAAAGCATTGAAGTAGAAATTGCAAGTAACAGTTTTGAGATAAATCGTCAAAGAATTATTCAATGCAATATCAGGAAGGTTATTTAAATTAGAAAAAATATAGTAACAAAAGAAGGCGTTGTATGAAAAAGGAAAATCTGCGTACAATCGCAGAAAAAAAACTGAAGAAAAGGGAAATATCAACTGAAGATAATATTAAGAACCTGACTCAAGATGAATTGGGTTCTATGATACACGAACTTCGTGTTCATCAGATTGAACTCGAAATGCAGAATGAAGAACTTGAGCGAATTCAAAATGATCTTGATTTAGCTAAAGCACGTTATTTTGACATTTACGATTTGGCGCCAGAAGGTTATATGATAATGACTGATAAAGGTATTATTACAGAGTCGAATTTTACTGCCGCAAATATGCTTGGCATTGATCGCAATAATCTAAAAAATCAAAATTTTACAAATTTTATTTTTAAGGATGATCAAGATATTTATTATCATAAACAAAGATTGTTGCTTAAAACAAAAGAACCGCAAGAATGCGAGTTTCGTTTGCGGAAATTTGATGGCACGTATTTTTGGGGGCGGATAAAAGCAACTGTTGTAATGCGTGATGATATGTCTTTTTGCAGGATTATAATGATTGACGTAACTGACCGTGTAATCGCAACAATCAAGTTAAAAGAATCGGAAGAAAAATACAGACTAGTTTATTCAGCGATGAGTCAAGGTTTGGCCATTCTCGAATTTATTACTGATAAATCTGGAAACCCTATTGATTTTATTTTTGTGGATTTAAATGAAACTTATGCAAAGTTTTTTGGGGTGAATCGAAAAAAAGCTATAGGAAAATCGATCAATCAGATAATTCCAAATCTGAATCCGATTTGTATGGAAAACTATAAAAAAGTCGCATTGAATCGTCAATCGATTGAATGTGAAAACTATTTTAAACCAATGGGCAAATACTACACTATTTATATTTATAGCATTAAAGAAAAGCAGATAGCTGTTTTAGTTACGGATATTTCTGAGCAAAAGCAAATCCATCAGCAATTAAAGCTGAAAGAAAAAAGTTTGCTGGCATCACAAAAGATAGCTCGTTTGGGAACTTGGAATCTAGATTATGAAAATAAAACAGGTGTTTGGTCAGAAGAATTATATAATATATATGGATTAGATCCTAGTCTGCCACCACCAGAATATATTGAACTGAGTGAACTATTCACTCCTGAAAGCGCAAAAAGACTAGATGATGCTTTTAAAAAGGCAATCGCTGATGGAACACCATACGAGCTGGAACTTGAGATGATCACTAAGAGCGGTTCCAGAGGGTGGATATGGGTAATTGGCGAGCCTGAAAGAGATGAATCCGGGCAAATCACCGGGCTTTGGGGAGCTGCTCAGGATATCACCGAGCGGGTTAAAACTTTGAATGCATTAAAGTATTCAGAAAATATCCTAGATAAGTTTTTTCAACAATCACTCACAGGCTTTTTTATCATGATGCTTGATGAACCGATTTATTGGAATGATTCGGTTGACAAGGAAGCAATTCTTGAGTATCTTTTTGATCATCAAAGATTTACCAGAATTAATCAGGCCATGTTAAAACAATATAAAGGGAACTATGAAGATTTTATTAACAAAACTCCAAGAGATTTCTACGCAAATAATATTGAAAACGGCAAAAAATTATGGCAAGCTATGTTAGATAATAAAATACTTCATACTGTATTTGATTTAAAAGACGCAAATGGAACAACAGTATATGTTGAAGGAGATTATATTTGCATATATGACGATTTGGGAAGATTTATTGGCAATTTTGGTATTCAGCAGGACATTACAGCTCGAATTCAAAAACAAATTGAAATAGAACATATTAGCAGCCATGACTATCTGACGGATTTATATAATCGACGTCACTATTTTGAAGAATTTAAAGTTCTTGATAATCCGGAATATTACCCTATTGGAGTAATGATGCTTGATGTAAACGGTTTAAAAATCATCAATGATGCATTTGGCCATGGAACTGGTGATATTGTACTGAAAACACTCGGCAAAGCTATAAAATCTGTCTTTGAAAAGAATGAAATAGTTTCTAGGATAGGCGGAGATGAATTCGCTGTACTTTTGCCAAACACCTCGATGACAGCACTTCAAAAATACAAAGAAGAAATAATAGAAAAAGTAAAGACTTTAAAAATCAAGAATGTCGAATTATCACTTGCGGTTGGCTTTGAAGTTAAAAACAAGCCGGAAGAAAAAATAGACGATATTCTGAAATTAGCTGAAAACCATATGTACAGACATAAATCCATCATAGGATCTAGTGTCAGAAGTCATGCTATCAATGCGATTTTGCAAACTTTAACAGAAAAATATAAAAACGAAAGAAGGCATTCTTTCGAAGTAAGTCGACTATGTAAATTAATTGGAAAGCAAATGAAATTAAAAACAGAAGAGTTGGTTGAACTTGAGCAAGCCGGATTATTCCATGACATTGGAAAGATCTCTATTCCAGATAATATTATTAATAAAACTTCAAGATTAACCGAAGAGGAGTTTGATATCATAAAAACACATACCGAGATAGGGTATCAAATATTAAGAGCAGCGGATGAATATTCGGATTTAGCAATTCATGCTTTATACCATCATGAACGGTGGGATGGGAAAGGATATCCAAGCGGTTTAAAGGGCGAGGACATACCATTATTTTCAAGAATAATTTGTGTCGTTGATGCATTTGAAGCTATGACAGCCGACAGACCATATCGAAAGAAAATGAGTCATGAAAACGCAATATCAGAAATTATTCGTTACTCAGGAACGCAATTTGATCCAAAAATTGCGCAAATATTTATCAGAGAAGTACTAGGCGATAAAAATAATATGAAGACAGCCATCCAAAAAAAACAGACAAAAACCAAACAAAACGAATTAAAATAAAGAAAATTTTTGAATCTAGAATCTGAATATGATCCATTGATGAACATGGCACTCACAAGCTGCCAATCTGCAAGCATCCATCCCTTTCATGAAGGATCCGGATTAATCGGAAGAATATCAAGTATTGCTAACTTAATTTTGAAAAAGAAGATTCAATTAACCTTTACTTAAATTAAGTAAGTATATTATAGAAAATGAGAATGAATATTATCGTTTGTTGAAAGTATGCAATGAGGACATCTAAAATATTACTCAGTTTGTAATGTATATTTTAAAGCCAATTTCTGAAACCTCAAGAGATACTATTGAATTAATTATGTCAATAAACAATTGATTCTTAATCAACAGGCAGTAAGTTTAGGTCACTCGTAGCGCACCATCTAAAATCAAAAAACGGTTGGTTTCAACCGTTTTTTCTATGCTCGGAATAAATAGAAAACGCTTTACTTTTAGGGTCTTGAATTGTTATAATAAGAGGGAAGGCAAGGTGATATTGTGATAGAAATAAACGGAAATAATCTGGATTTGAATTCCTTCATTGAAATAGTCAAAAACAACACATCAGTATCGATTTCGGAATCAAGCAAAAAAGCTGTCAACATCGCAAGGAAGTATGTTGAGAAAGTTATTGAATCCGAAGTTCCGACCTACGGGATAAATACCGGATTCGGTAGGCTGTCTGAAGTGTCGATACCGAAATGCGATGTATCGAAATTACAAGAAAACCTAATTAAGAGTCATGCCTGTGGAGTTGGCGAGCCTTTTTCTCGCGAAGTTGTCAGAGGTATGCTTTTATTGAGAATAAACGCACTTATAAAGGGACATAGTGGAATCAGACTTTTAGTCATTGAAAAGATGGTTGAATTCCTGAACAAGGATTTGACACCAGTTGTATTTTCACAGGGAAGCTTAGGCGCTAGTGGCGACTTGGCTCCGCTCGCACATATGGCTTTGCCTATAATCGGTCTTGGAGAAGTATATTATAAAGGCGAAAGAGTCGATGCTGAAATAGGACTGGCAAAAGCCGGGATCAAACCGATCGAAGAACTCAAAGCCAAAGAAGGTTTGTCATTGATCAACGGTACGCAGGCAATGACGTCCGTAGCCGCTTTGGCAATGTTTGAGGCATATAATCTCATTAATCTGTCAGAACATGTCTTAGGGCTTACTTTTGAAGCTCTGAGAGGTATAACCGACGTATTTTATGAGAAAGTTCACGAATTCAGAAATCATCAGGGACAAATAACTGTTTCCAGCAATATGATGGAGATCCTTTCGGATTCTAAGCTCACAACGAAACAGGGAGAGTTGAGGATCCAGGATGCCTATTCCTTGAGGTGTTCACCTCAAGTTTTGGGAGCCAGTCTAGACACTTTCAATTACGTCAATAGCGTAATCGAAAATGAAATGAATGCAGTCACCGATAATCCAATAGTATTCAACGAAGAGGAAAAAGTGATAAGTGCCGGTAACTTCCATGGACAACCGATAGCTTACGTAATGGATTTTCTTGCAATAGCTGTCGCCGAATTGGCCAATATATCCGAAAGAAGATTGGAAAGGATGGTCAATTCGAACTTAAGCAATGGTTTACCGCCATTTCTTGTCAAGAATCCGGGAATCAATTCCGGTTTTATGATTGTCCAGTACAGCGCCGCGTCACTCGTAAGCGAAAACAAGGTACTCGCACATCCGGCAAGTGTGGATTCAATCCCGTCATCTGCCAATCAGGAGGACCATGTCTCGATGGGTACAATCGCCGCTAGGAAGGCAAGGGATATTATCGCGAATTCGCAAAAAGTTTTGGCGATGGAATTGATCACAGCCTTGCAGGCGATAGATTTTCGTGGCAAAGATAAGATATCATCGGAGAACAGTAGAATATATGAATATGTAAGAAGACATATCCCATTCATTGAAAACGATACGATCATGTACAAACACATTCACAAAGCAATAGCTTTATTAGAAGAAAAAGAATTTATAGATTTGATCAGTCTGGAGTGTGAATAAACAATGAAGCAAACCACATTTACACTTGCGGACATTTTTGAAGAACTACCGAAACAAAAAGCATTCGTCGAGGGAATAAGGAGAGCGCCAAAAAGAGAATTTTCTCTGACGGAAGCGGAAACCGAACTTTCTCTTAAAAATGCGCTTAGGTATGTACCTGAAAAATGGCATGCAGAATTAGCTCCTGAATTTTTAGAGGAACTTCTTACAAGAGGGAAAATCTACGGATATAGGTTCCGCCCCGAAGGAAGAATCTTTGGTAAACCAATCGAGGAATACCCAGGCAATACAATAGAAGGTAAAGCATTTCAAGTCATGATCGACAACAACCTCGACTTTGAAATAGCTTTATATCCTTATGAACTTGTAACATACGGGGAGACGGGAAGCGTGTTCCAGAACTGGATGCAATACCATCTTGCCAAGAAATATCTCCAGGAGATGAACGATGAACAAACATTGGTCATGATGTCAGGGCATCCTCTGGGTCTTTTCGCTTCGCATAAGATGTCACCGAGAGTCATAATAACCAACGGTTTGATGATCGGTGAATTCGATAACTTGCACAACTTCAACCGCGCATCATCTCTAGGCGTTGCGAATTATGGCCAGATGACCGCCGGAGGTTGGATGTATATCGGACCTCAAGGCATTGTCCACGGCACATATTCGACATTACTCAATGCCGGAAGATCGAAACTCGGAATACCGGAAAGAGAGAATCTTAAAGGCAGGCTGTTTGTTTCCTCTGGTCTTGGTGGAATGAGCGGTGCTCAAGGCAAAGCCGTCGTCATCAGCGGAGGTGTCGGTATCATCGCGGAAGTCGACTATTCCCGCATCAAAACCAGATTCGACCAAGGGTGGGTCGATGTCATAGCCAAATCTGAGGCGGAAGCATTCGCTCTAGCAAAAATCGCTATGGAAAACGGTGAGGCGAAAGCCATCGCTTATTACGGAAACATCGTTGATCTGTTGGAATATGCAGTCAAGGAAAACATCCATATAGATTTGCTATCTGATCAGACTAGTTGCCATGCCGTCTATGACGGCGGTTATTGTCCGCAGGGAATCACCTTTGCTAAAAGAACAGAATTATTGAAGCGCAATAAAGAAAAATTCGTCTCTTTGGTGGACAAAACGCTTCATAGACATTATGAAGTCATCAAAAAGATTGTCGCCAAAGGCACCTATTTCTTCGACTACGGCAATTCTTTCATGAAAGCCATTTATGACTCGGGAATCAAAGAAATCTGCAGAAACGGCGAAAATGATCTCGACGGTTTTATCTGGCCAAGTTATGTCGAAGACATAATGGGACCGATATTGTTCGATTTCGGTTACGGTCCTTTCAGATGGGTATGCCTTTCTGGAAAGGAAACAGACCTTGACAAGACAGACAAAGCCGCAATGGATTGTATCGATAAAGACAGAAGATTCCAGGATCTTGACAATTATAATTGGATCAAAGACGCCAAGAAGAACAAACTTGTCGTCGGAACCAAAGCGCGAATCCTCTATCAGGATGCATACGGAAGATTGAAGATTGCACTCAAATTCAATGAAATGGTAAGAAGCGGCATCATCGGAC
>CAYZPL010000015.1:0-2539 GCA_964480415.1 uncultured Candidatus Izemoplasmatales bacterium | reverse complement strand
GATTCACCATTCAGGGAAACTTCGAACATAAAAGACGGATCGAACATTATGGCCGACATGGCTACGCATGTTGCTCTGGGCAATAGTGCTAGAGGAATGTCTTTGGTCACACTCCACAACGGTGGCGGTGTAGGTATCGGAAAAGTAATCAACGGCGGGTACGGAATGGTTTTGGACGGTTCGGAAAGAGCAGATGAAATTTTGCAGAAAGCGATGCTTTTCGATGTCATCGCCGGAGTATCGAGAAGAGCTTGGGCGAGAAATGAGAATTCGATAGCGACAGCCACAGAATATAACGAAACGGACAATAACTCGGGAATCACGATCCCTTATCTCTGTGACGAAGAATATATCAAGAATCTAGTACATGCTAACTATAAAAAAGGTGGAAAATGACATGGCGAAAATAGTTGAATGTGTTCCAAATTTTTCCGAAGGAAGAGATTTGGCGAAAGTAAATAGAATCATGGACGTTGTCAAAGCCGACAAGTTCATCAAGCTGGTCAACTATGAATCAGATGCTGACTATAACCGGACGGTGGTAACCTTGATCGGCGAACCTGAGCCGATGGTGGATCTGATTCTTAAAATGACCGAAGTATGTCTCAATGAGATCGACCTCAATCATCAAACCGGAGAACATGCAAGGATGGGTGCAATCGACGTGATTCCTTTCATTCCGATTTCGAACATGACAATGAAGGAGTGTGTGGAAATAGCCAACATCTGTGGCGAGAAAATCGCCAAGATGTATGACATACCCGTATTCCTTTATGCGGAAGCCGCAAGAACTCCTGAAAGAGAATCCTTGCCGAATATCCGCAAGGGCGAATTTGAAGGCATGAAAGATAAAATCAGGGAACCAGTTTGGGCTCCCGATTTCGGCAGACCGGAAAGACATGAGACATTTGGAACGGTTGCTGTCGGTGCCAGAGACTTTTTGATCGCATACAATATCGATATCGATACAAAAGATATCGACAAGACCAAGAAAATGGCGATGGCGATCAGAAAATCCTCAGGTGGATTCCAGTTCATCCAATCAGGACCTGTGTACCTTGAAAACAGAGGACACACACAAGTGACTATGAATATACTAAACTACAAGAAAAACCCGATCTACAGAATCTTTGAAACTGTCAGAATGGAAGCGAAGAGATACCATTTCAACGTACCGAGCGCAGAAATAGTCGGACTCGTGCCGAAAGACGCTTTGCTCAAATCATTGGAATATTATTATGAAATGTCTGACAGAGAATTCAATATCGATATGAGTTTAGAAGAAATTGTTGCATCATGCAAAGAATATCTGAAATTCAGAGACTTTGACAAAACCAAAATCATCGACTATTTCTTATAGGAGTGAGATATGAAATCCAGGACGATAATCCATAATATCAGCAAACTATATACATCCCTCAACAAACCGCCTGTAAAAGGAAAAGCTATGCAGAATATTACTGTGCTTGACAATGCCTTTGTCGTAATCGAAAACGACAGGATTTTCGCTGTGGGAGAAAATGATTACTCGGATTATATGATCGAACCTGTATTTCTATACGATGCCAAACAGGGAATTCTCACACCAGGGTTTGTGGACTCACACACACATCTTGTTTTCGGCGGTTCAAGAGAAGAAGAATTCCAAAAAAAATTGGCTGGCGTACCTTATCTCGAGATACTTGAATCGGGAGGTGGTATCCTGAATACGGTTCAGAAGACCAGAGCAGCTAGCTTTGACGAATTATATGAACAAGCAAGGAAGTCGCTTGATAGAATGCTTTTGTTCGGAGTCACGACAATCGAAGCTAAATCAGGTTACGGACTTGATCTGGAAACAGAGATCAAACAGCTTGAAGTGATCAGAAAATTGAATGAGGATCATCCAATTGACATCCATGCCACATATCTTGGGGCCCATGCTGTTCCAAGTGAATATAAAGACAGACGTGAAGAATACATAAATCAAGTCATAGATAATATGAAAGTCATAAAGGAAAAGGACTTGGCAGAATACGTGGATGTATTCTGTGAAGTCGGGGTCTTCACCGCTGAAGAAACGGACAAAATTCTTAAGTCCGCCAAGAAACTTGGTTTCGGTCTCAGAGTCCATGCGGATGAAATCGAATCGATAGGTGGTACGAAAGTCGCGCTAGAACTTGGGGCGAAGACGGTGGACCATCTAATGGCCATTACGGAAATCGATATGGAAAACTTCAGTAAGACCGATACGATAGGGAATCTTTTGCCATCGACTTCTTTCTTTTTGAATAAATCATATGCTCCGGCACTTTCAATGTTGGAAAAAGGAATGGCGTTATCTATTTCAAGCGACTACAATCCCGGGTCAGCACCTTCCGAGAATTATCAGCTTGCAATGCAGTTGGCAGCGAACAAGATGAGACTCATGCCAAATGTAGTGTTGACAGCCGCGACGATTAACCCGGCATATAGCCTTGGGCTAAACGACTTAATCGGAACGATAGAAGTCGGTAAGAAAGCCGACCTTGTGATACTTGATGTCAAGAATCTCGACTAC
>CAYZPL010000014.1:0-13102 GCA_964480415.1 uncultured Candidatus Izemoplasmatales bacterium | reverse complement strand
ATCTCCGGAATGATAATTCGCAAATATGTAATTATAGAAATCCGTAGCGCTCTTAATGACATGATCACTTACCTGGTAAAGCAGATCTCCTTCATGCAATCCGGAATTGTTGAGCATGAGTGTTGAATCGATATTGTAGATGATAAGTCCCGTGTCAACTCCCGAAGGTAATGTGATTGTGACGTTGGAAACTGTTCCGAAACCGATTTTCAATGTTGGAACTGTGACCTGACCGCCATTGATGTACTCGGTTACGTCATATACGTCAGAACCAAGTCTCGGAGCTATGGTATTGTAATTCTGGTAGTTCGGATCGTTTTCGATTCTGTTGATGACTTCCTTTACCGTGTTGATTGGGATTGAGAAACCCATACCTTCGATACTGGTATCAACCAACTTCGATACGTTGATGCCGACGACATTGCCATTAAGATCATAGATCGGCCCGCCACTATTGCCTTCGTTGATTGCAGCATCATGTTGGATGTATCTGACATATCCGTTGCCGGTGACGTCGCGATTGGTTCCGGATACTATACCCATTGTGACCGAATCATAGAAGTCGAATCCCTGAGGCATTCCGACTGCCAAAACGAAATCGCCGGTTGCTAGAGTACTGGAGTCACCAAATGGAGAAACCATTAAAGTCAAACCGTTGTTCAGACTCTGGAAATCTGAATTACTGAAAGTCAGGATTGCGAGATCGACCACTGTATCTACTCCCAGCAAATTAGCTGTCACATGAGAACCGTCAGAGAAGACGATCCAATATTGGTTACCAGGTTCAACCACATGGTTGTTGGTAATAACCGAATACGTTCCCGTAGTCGAATCGTAATTGAAGATGATTCCGGATCCAAGATCCTGAGGTGTTCCGTTCAAAAGAACTTCAACACCGATAACGGATTTGGTGGCCGTGTTGACCACGGAATGGATCTGATCCTGGAAAGTTCCCAGATAGACATCGATATTTCCGTTGGAAATCGCATTGTTAAGTTGCGCCTCGACATTTTGATAGATTTGATTATAATAATCAGTCGTCAATTGACTCATTATTTCTTGATATAGCTGATCATGGACATTGTTATAGACATCCTGGTAGATTTGGTTCACCAAATCGTTGTAATTCGAATAATAGTAGACTTTACCATTGTCGGTATAAGTGCTGGTTCCGGTTGTAGTGGTCGTTGTGGTCACTGCGGATGTAGTCGTTGTCACTGCCGCTGTTGTAGACGACGTGATCGCGGAAATGCTAGGCGAGAGTGCCATGTAGGCGCCGAATGCCATAGCCATTAGTCCGATGATCGCTATTATTGCTCTTATTTTTTTCATTTTAACTTGTTGCCTTCGCTTTCAAGGTTATATTATCAATTGTCATGGGTTGCCCATTCCTGATCAAATGAATCGAGATCACATCTCCAACCTTGTATTTTGTAAATTGTGTAATGAACTGGTCGGAGTCTTGAATTGTAATATCTCCGATCTGGGTTATGATATCACCAACTTGAACATATCCGTCAACTGAGGAGCCCGGTGTGACAGCTGTCACATAGAAACCATTGGTTACGCCGGCAGGCAAAGTGATTCCCTGCTGTTGGAAAGCTGCTTCATTATTGTAGATATCAAGGAATTGTATTCCAAGCATCGGTTTCTGGATGGAATATCCGTACTGCTCTATATCAGAACATATCGCCTGTACCAGATTGCCAGGTATCGCAAAGCCCATACCCTCGATAGATACATCCGATAATTTTATGACGTTGAGACCCAAAACCTGACCTTGGAGATTGAACAACGCACCACCGCTGTTTCCAGGATTGATTGCAGCGTCATGCTGGATATACCCTACAAACAAGTCTTTTACTCCATCGCCATCAATATCGAAATACCTGTTGGTTCCCGATACGATTCCGAAGGTCATCGAATCGTAAAAATCATATCCGTTCGGATTTCCTACTGCCAATACTATGTCACCGGTCTGTACATTATCGGAATTGGCGAACGTTGCCACGTAATAATCATTCGTGGATGTGAAAGAAAGTACCGCCACATCGACCAATGAATCTACACCTAGCAAAGTCGCATCCGCAGTTGAGCCGTCAGAGAATCTGATTTGATATGAAGTTCCACCTTCGACCACATGATTATTGGTTACCACGTAATATTTGTCACCATCATGTTTGTAGATGACTCCGGATCCGATGTCTTTTATCTGACCGGTAGAATCCAGATTGGAAACTCCGATTACTGCTTGAGCGGCATTGGCTTCAACGCTTTTTATCTTGTCTACTATTGTTTGTGGTGTAATAGTAATCGTACCATCCGCAACTTCTTGTTGCAGTTCGCTCAAAATTGTATTATATATCTCAGTGAATTGCTGATCTGACAGATTCTGCATCACTTGAGTTTTGACTTCATTGTAAATATCCTGATAAATCTTTGAATAGACTGCAGATTCAATCTGGCTTGCATCTATGGAAGTCGTGGTTTGTGTTGTCTGAGCCGTATCAGTATTCAACGTTGTTGTCGTACTCAACGAATTGCTGGAAGTCGTCGATGACGATGGGAACGTTGCCGTTGTATTGGTTGAACTATTATTCACAAAATTACATCCCACCAATGTAAAAGAAATGAATATCAAACCTATGAAAATAGAAATCTTTTTCAATTTTATCTCACCTCGCATTTTTATAAATTATATCATAAATAACGTTTGTTTATTATGTGTTTATTTTGATAAATATGTGAATCTTATTTATCATTTGAGCATACCACTAACAATTTGCCTTTGCTGAACTCCACTTCGCCGCTTCCCTCGTTGGAAACACATAGAGAATCGTTGGTGCTAAGGTAATAATTGTCCAGAGGAAACTTGAAACCTCTGATGTTCAAATTATACACGTCTTCAACAGCGAAAAAAGAAATGTATTTCTTGTAATTATCTACGTGATGAAGTCCTTTTCCTAGCATGAAGATGTAGTGATTGTCGTCTTTCATGGTAAATCTGTATTTTTTGATCAGGTTGATGTTCGCAAGCAGATGATCAATCCTTTTACCCAGGCCCCCGTAAACCTCGATCGACTGGTAATCCATGTTGTTGTAGATATAGTCCAAAGCATATGCTAGATCGGTCATGTTCTTGGCGACAGGAAGTGTGATGATGTGCAGACAATTGTCCTTGATCTTGCTGTATTTTTTTGGATCTATGGAATCGAAATCACCTACTGCCAAATCAATTGGTTTGTTCAGGTTTTGGAGATACTCCAGTCCGGAATCGACTCCGACCAGAAACTCATCGGCTTCTTCAAAATAAAGATGATTGAAATCATAATCGTTGGGGCCACAAAAAATCTTGATTTTATTATACATTTTCCAGCTCCTTTATTAATTGATTTCTGTCTTTATGATTGAAGAGGAAACTGCCGACAACGATGACATCGCAACCCATTGCTTTTACAGATTTTGCGTTTTCTTCATCGATTCCTCCGTCAACTTCAATAAGGTACCCATAACCGTATTTTACTCGTTTCTTTTCAAGATATGCGATCTTGTCCAGAGCGCTCAATAGGAATTTCTGTCCACCTTTTCCGGGTTCAACGCTCATTACCAATATCAGATCGAGCTCTGGCAACAGTTCGTCGAGTTTTGAAACTTTTGTGTCAGGTTTTATTGATATACCGGCATTGACTCCTTCAGATTTGATCGCCTTGATCAGAGACAGGGAATCCTTGCATGCTTCATAATGAAAAGTAATTGAAGAGGCTCCGTTGCGGACATATTTCAAATAGTGTTTTTCAGGCTCTTCAATCATCAGATGCACATCGAAAAATTGCTGAGAGAATTCTTTGACTTTCAGTAACATTTCCTCGAAATATGTCTTGTTGGCGACGAATTTACCATCCATTACATCGAAATGGATCCATTTCGCCCGGGAAATCGATCGGATTTCATCTTCGAGTTTGTTGAAATCCGCAGTCAAGAATGATGGTGAACAAATCACATTAATCCCTCCTGTATTTCTTTTCTATCGATTTTATCTCATTGTATAGAGACACATAGTCTTCGTATCTTTCAGGTAATATTTTACCTGCTTTGTATTGTTTGATCACTTCGCATCCGGGTTCATGGACATGCGTGCATTCATAGAATTTGCATTTCTTTCCCAGAGCGAAAAAATCAGGATAATAGTATCTGAGTTCATTGGCTTCGAAATCCTCGAATTCAAGTTTTGAGAATCCTGGTGTATCGGCTATATAGCCGTCGTTGAAATCGATTAGCTCCACATGTCTTGTCGTGTGTTTTCCTCTACCCAATGCTTTGGATATCTCGTCTGTAGCCAGATTTAGCTCTGGATTTAGAGTATTTAGCAAGGTGCTTTTTCCAGCACCTGTCTGACCGGCAAGGACATTGATTTTCCCTTTGGTCGTTTCCAAAATTTCGTTGAGTCCCTCTTTGGTCTTCGAACTGAAATAGATCACTTTGAAATGCTTCTGATAATAAGTGATTTTTTCTTTAAGTTCGTTGAGCTCGGTTTCTTCCAGCAAATCAACTTTGGTAATGATGATGACCGGAGTTATGTCTTTCGCCTCAATCATTGCAAGAAACTTGTCCATCAACATGAAACTGAATACCGGCTTTGTCGCAGCGTTGATCAGCAGCGCTTGGTCGATATTGGCGATCAGCGGCCTTGTCAGATCGTTTTTCCTTGCGAAAACTTTCAAAATGGAGTCCTCGTTAAACTCCACCAAATCGCCAACTTTAGGGCTAATATTTTTATATCTGAAAATACCCAGCGGTTTAAGCTGATAAGCTTTCTTCGATTCATCTACAACAGTGTAAATTCCACTGATCGATTTCGTGATAGTACCCTTTTTCAAATAAGCCCTCCTCCGGGAATCCTAATTAAATTATACCAAAAAGCTGTAAAAAAAAGAAGACTTGCGTCTTCTAATGTTTAAATGATTCTCTGAATCTCTTGAAGTAAGCTTGTGGATGTCCGCAAACAGGACAAACCTTCAAAGCTCTTTTGCCGACGTGGATGTGTCCGCATTTTGTGCAAATCCATACTTCCGATTCATCGTCAGACATGAACGCTTCGTCGTTTCTCAGTCTGTCTACCAATGCCTGATATCTCGCTTCATGTCTCTTTTCGATTGCCGCAACACCTTCGAACAAGAAAGCGATCTGAGTGAATCCTTCTTCTCTGGCTGTTTTTGCGAATCCTATATACATATCCGTCCACTCGTAATGTTCTCCAGCTATGCAGTCTTCGAGGTTTTCTGTCGTTGTCGGAATATTTCCGTCATGTAGCAATTTAAACCAGATCTTCGCATGTTGTTGCTCATTACCAGAGGTTTCGAGAAAATATTCGGCTATTTCCTGATAGCCTTCTTTCTGAGCTTTTTTTGCATAATACTGATACTTGTTGAAAGCCTGTGACTCTCCAGCAAATGCTGTTAACAAATTCTGTTCTGTTTTACTACCTTTCAATTCCATATAAAATCCCCCTATTTTTTTTGATATATTATTTTAATGTTTAATCTCCAAATGATATGCCGATGTTTCTTGCGGCGTTGACCAGGTCCCCATGAGGGTTGACGATTCTTGCGCCACCAGTACTTGTCATTCCTGTTTGACCGGCGCCGACAACTTCTTCGATTCTGACAGAGTCCATTCTGTCGTTTTGGATCGTGACCATTCTACCGAATTCGTTATTAGCGACCATCTCTACTGCAAATGATCCGTATTTGGTTCCCAAAACTCTGTCGAACTGGTTTGTGACACCACCTCTTTGAATGTAGCCCAGTGAAGTCACTCTGATTTCTTGTCCTGTGACAGGTTTCACGACTTTTTCAAGTTGTTCGGCAAGGATGCTGCCGACTCCACCTAGTTTAACCGAGTCAGGACTGTCCTTGTCGATACGTTTGACCGTGACATGTCCACCAATTGGTTTCGCACCTTCTGATATACAGATGATGGAGAACTTGGACCCTCTGTTATAACGATTAAGGATGGTCTTGGAAATGCTATTGATATCGTACGGTATTTCCGGAATCAGAATTACGTCCGCGGATCCTGCGATACCGCCTTCAAGCGCCAACCAACCGGCGTTTCTTCCCATGACTTCCAAAATCATGATTCGGTCATGTGAAAAAGCGGTTGTATGCAACGCATCGAGGCTAAGCATAATATGATCAAGAGCTGTTCGGTAACCGAACGTTATCTCGGTTGCCGGTACGTCGTTATCGATGGTCTTCGGAATTCCAACTACGTTGATGCCCTTTCTTGCAAAGTCTCTTGCAGAAGTCAAAGTCCCATCTCCACCGATGATAATCAAAGCCTCGATATTGTGCTTTTTCAAATTTTGGATAGCAATATCGGATACGTCTTTGAATTCGTCGTTTCCGTCTTTGTCCTTTGTTTTGAATTTGAATAAATTGTCTTTGTTAGACATCTTCAGTATCGTACCGCCTTGATGGAAAATGCCTGATACGGTTCTGATGTCCATCTTGATATAATCATCCATATAAAGACCGTGATATCCACCCATGAATCCGATAACCTCATAGTTGTATTTCAATATCGCGGTTTTGACAATCGCCCTGATTACGGCGTTCAGACCTGAACAGTCTCCGCCTCCGGTCAGCAGTGCGATCTTCTTAATTTCTTTCATACTCATATAATCACCTATTTCTCTAAAAATATCATAATAATTCTAACACTTTTAGTTAGTCCAGTCAAACAATTCATTAACTTAATTTTTCTTTTTTCAACCTTAGTTGTCCACATGCCGCATCGATATCAGAGCCTTGTTCTCTACGCATTGTCGCATTTATTCCTCGTTTCGTCAGACGAATATAGAACTTTGATGCCTTATCCTGATTTGTCTTTTTGAATTTGAACTCGTCGACGACATTATAAGGTATGAGATTGACATATGCGTTCATACCTCTGATCAAATCACTAAGTTCATCCGCATATTTCAGATCATCGTTTATACCTTCAAGTAAAATGTATTCGAAAGTCACTCTTCTTCCTGTCATTTTGAAGTAGTCCTTGCAGGCGTTTATGACGTCGCTAATTGGATATCTCCGGTTTATCGGCATCAGTTCGGATCTCAACTGGTCATTTGAGGCATGAAGGCTTATCGCCAAGTTGCATTTTATCTGTTCTTTCGCGTATTCATAGATTTTCGGAACGATACCGCAAGTCGACACTGTTATATGTCTTGAGCCTATCTGGAGTCCGTGCTTATAGTTTATCACACGGATGAATTTCATAACGTTATCATAGTTGTCGAAAGGTTCTCCTGTGCCCATTACTACAACATGAGAGATTCTGAGATCAAGATCGTTTTGAACTGTGGTAATCTGTCTGACAAGTTCATGGACTTCGAGATTTCTCTGCTTCTTTATCAGACCTGATGCACAGAACGCGCAGCCCATGCTGCAGCCGACCTGTGAGGTGACACAGACACTTTTACCATAATCATGTGTCATCAGGACTGTTTCTATGGAATTGCCGTCAGCCAGTTTCAGCAGGTACTTGATGGTTCCGTCCGTAGATATGTGTTTTGATTCAATCTCCAAATCGCTTAAATCCATATTTTCTGCGAAAAACGTCTGAAGATCCTTGCTGATGTTCGTCATTTTTGTAAAGTCAAAAACACGTTGTTCATAAATCCATTTGAAAACCTGATCGCCACTATAAGATTTGAATTTATTTTCCAACATGTAATCTTTCAGTTCTGTAATTGTGAAATCGTAAAAACTCTTTTTCATATCTTTTTATTCTTTCTCGATACGACAATCACCGCAACACCCAAGAAAAGTATTGAAGTCACAAGAATGTACAATATACTTTGCAAATTGGTAATCATCGTATTATTAATATAGAAGTTCACTCCCATCGATTCCTTGAAATCGGTAGGTACCTGATTAAGGTCCACAATACCACTCATCATCGCCTGTCTCATCAATACGGCAGCGTGCGACAACGGGAATATCTGTATCAGTCTTTGAACCGATGTCGGCATTGTGCCAATCGGTATGTATACGCCTGCCAAAAATCCGATCAGCGATCCGATAATCGACGAAGCAGTCGTAAATGCGGTATTATTGTTGAAGAACGAAACCAACATGAAAACAAATGTCGAACTTGAAATTACCGCAAATATAAGCAAACCAAGACATTTCAATATTGTCACAAAACCTAATAACTGACCAACATTGATCAGGAAATATATTTCCGAGAAAAGTAAAGTCAAAAAACTCATTATCAAACTAACAATCAATGCGCTCAGCACATAGGAGAGCACCAAAGTTGTCCTCTTCATCGGTGACACTTCGAAATCATAGATGATTTTCTTTGATTTATCCTGAACCATCGCACCGAAGGCTCCCATACTGGTTGTGATCGTTGCGATCGTCACCACACCAGCCATTACCCAAGCGCTGATTATGAATCCCGTGTCAATCGGAATGTCATTAGATGTCTGTCGTGTTAACATGTTCCCTAAAAACAGAACATATAGACCAATAATTATTATCACACCGAGCAAAGAAAAGAACACAGCTATTTTGTCTCTGAAGTAAATCTTAAGATTCCTTTTAACCATTAACCAGATCATTCGCGGATTTCCTTTCCGGTGACTTCGATGAAAGCTTCATCCAATGTTCCATCAAGCACTTGGAATGATTTGACAAGATCCTTAACCTGATTGATGATTTCAATACTGTCCAAAGATGTTTCAATTTTGATCTGAACAACATCGTTCTTGATTTTGTAATCGATCTTGTTCTTGTTGAGATAATCCACCATCTTGCTTTTGTCCGTCGGTACAATCAGAAGTTTATGACTAGAATATGTGTTCCTAAGGTAAGCTGGTGTTCCTTTGGCAGCGATTATACCGTTATCGATGATGACAACATAATCCGCCTTATCCGCTTCTTCAAGATAGTGTGTTGTCAGGAACACTGTCATTTTTGTTTCCTTCTGCAAATTGCTGATGGTTTCCCACATTGTTTTTCTGGTTTGCGGATCCAGACCCGTAGTCGGCTCATCCAAAAACAGGAGCTTTGGTGAATTGATCAAAGCTCTTGCTATATCCGCTCTTCTTTTTTGGCCACCTGAAAGTGTCCCATATCTTCTATCGGCAATGTTTTCAATGCCAGTAACTTTGAGAGCGTCAATTATCCTTGTTTTCAAGTCTTCTTTTTCAAGATTGTAGAAACTTCCTCTGGTTTCCAGGTTTTCCCTTATGGTTAGAAAATCGTCTAGAACATGGTCCTGAAAAACAATACCGATTGAACTCCTGATACTTGAATCCTCATGTCCTAAAACATGTCCGTTGATTTCTATTTTCCCATTGTCATATGTGAGTATTGTAGATAAGATGTTGATCGTTGTGGATTTACCCGCACCATTTGGGCCGAGAAAAGCGAACAAGGTTCCTTCTTCAACATAAAAATCTATCCCGTTCACAGCTTGAATATCCCCATATTTTTTGTACAAATCATGTACTTCTACAACATTTGGCATTGAGATCACCTTCCTTTATCGGATATGATTATAACATATATATTCATTGTTATTATCATGTTTTCAAGTTCATTCTACAAATACTTTTCACTTAAGATGTCACTGTCTTAATCTTGCGTCGAGTGTCTTCTCCAAATGTTTGAGTATACGAGCTATCACTGTTTCAACTTCCGAAGTCTCTAAAGTCTTCTCGACATTTTGAAGTTCCAATGTGAGCGCGACGGATTTTTTTTCATCAAGAATCTTCTCATCCTGATAGACATCGAAAATGTCGACATTTATCAAAGTTTTCTTGCCTGCTACCTTGACTTCCTCTATTATTCTGGAAGCTGGAATGTCTCTATTGATTATCAGTGCCAAATCCCTCTTGACCGATGGAAACTTAGGTATTTCGGTATACATGATCTCTTTGTTGGCGTATTCCGTGATTTTATCTAGATTCAATTCAAATAAGAACGTACTGCCTATTCCGAGTTCATGTTCTTTTTGCGGATGCAGTCTTCCGGTAAAACCGATGTACTCTTCTCCTATATAAATATCGGCATGAATTCCCGGATGAATATCCGCAAGATGTTTATCGGATGTTTTATATGTCACATCTTCGATTTTCAATGTCCTGAATAATGCGTCGACTATTCCCTTAAGCCAATAGAAATCGACTTTTTGATTGTTCCCTTGCCAAAGCGAATAGTCAGATCTTCCGTACATAAGTCCTGATAATAATTCAACTTCGTCGTCCATGACATAACACTTGCCGGTCTCGAACAGACTTAAATCTTCGATTTTCCTTGATTTATTGTATACTAAAACATTAAGCAAAGCTGGAATGATCGAATGTCTTAAAGTATTTCTGTCCGAATGAATCGGATTCATGATCTGTACCACTGGTTTCTTTTCGCTGTCCCAAAGAGTAGCTTCCCCTTCTGTGGTCAATGAGTATGTTTTTGTCTCATGGAATCCATGTCCGACAAAATAATTCCTTATTGTTCTGCGTAGATATTGTTTTTCGGACAGATATCCTTGTGTAGGTGTCGTAGGAATTGTGGCCGGTATCTTGTCATATCCGAAGATTCTTACTATCTCTTCGACGATATCCTGGTAACTGAAAAAATTCTGTCTTCTGTCAGGGACTTCGATATGATAGACATTATCCTTGTTTCTATATTTGAATTGTAGACGATCAAGGATTTCTTCGACCTGTTCTTCCCTGAAATCATAACCGCTCACAAGTCTCAATTTTTCAATACTGAGTGAAATGATGTTCTTTTCAACTTTTACATTGTTGAAGAAACTTGGTTCTTCGACAATTTCCGCGTCAGCTAGTTCGGCTAGAAGAACACATGCCCTGTCCAAAGCTTCTTTGGTCCAACTCGGAACAACTCCCCTTTCGAATCTTGTCGAAGACTCGCTTTTTAGACCAAGTCTTTTAGATGTTTTTCTGACATGGATCGGTTCAAATATTGCTGCCTCAAGCAGAATAGTTTTTGAGTTATCATCGATTTCAGTCTCGAGCCCCCCCATTACTCCTGCCAAAGCGATTGGCTTTGTGCTGTCGGTTATCACGATATCACTTTCAAGAAGTTTTCTTTCCTGATTGTCTAATGTTCTAATGGTTTCGTCTTTGTTTGCCATTCTGACAACTATCTTCTGACCATTAATCTTATCATAATCGAATGCGTGCAAAGGTTGTCCGTATTCAAGCATGATGTAATTCGTGATGTCTACGACGTTGCTGATAGGTCTGATGCCAGATGCGATAAGTCTTGATTTCATCCATGCAGGACTCGGCTTGATTTTGATGTTTCTGACAACCTGTCCATAATATATATAACAGTTATGAGTCTGTGTAAACACCTCAATCTCTGCATTTCCCCTTTCTCTTTCAATTTCATGCTTATGTAAATGAGTCTCAGTGTTCAAAAGGCAGGCGGTATCGTATGCCACACCTCGATATGATAACAAATCAGCACGATTGGCCGTCAGGTCGAGGTCTAGGACATAGTCGTCCATATGCAGATATGCCAATGGATCATTGCCGATTACAGCATCGTCACCCAAGACATAGATTCCCAATTCTTTCGCATCGAATTCCTGGATTCCCAGTTCAGCCAAAGAGCAGATCATTCCGTTCGATTCCACACCTCTGATTTTCGCTTTCTTGATTTTGATGTCTCCCGGAAGTACAGCGCCGTTCAAAGCGACGATCACTTTCTGACCAGTGGCAACATTTGGTGCTCCACAGATTATCTGTAGTTTCTCGTTGCCGACATCGACCTGGCATACACTAAGTTTGTCGGCTTGCGGATGTTTCACGCATTCCAAAACATGACCGATAACAAGATTCGTCGCATCGACTAGTTTTTCAAATCCTGCTACTTCTTGACTCATAAGATTGAATCTGTTCTGAAGTTCGGCATTTGAAACATTTATATCAACATATTCTTTTAACCAATTCAAAGATATTTTCATTTCATTACCTCCTAAAACTGACGATTGAATCGTAGATCATTTGTATAAAATGCTCTTATGTCATCAATCCCATATTTTAGTATTGCTATTCTCTCAACACCCACACCAAGTGCAAAGCCTTGATACACGTTCGGATCATATCCGGCGGCTTTAAGCACATTGTTATTGACCATGCCGGCTCCCAATATTTCAATCCAGCCCGTGTTCTTGCACATCGAACAACCATCGCCATTGCATTTATAACATGATACATCAACTTCGACACTAGGCTCTGTGAACGGGAAGAAAGATGGTCTGAGCCTGATTTGTCGATCTTCACCGAACAGCTTTCTAGCAAACAACAACAGTGTTCCCTTCAAGTCAGCGAGACTGGTATTCTTATCAACGACCAGTGCTTCGAATTGAGCAAATTGGTGTGAATGAGTCAAATCGTCGTCGTCTTTGCGATAAACAACACCAGGACAGACTATCTTAAGCGGTTTGTGATCCACATTCTCAAGCAGACTTCTTACCTGGACAGGTGAGGTGTGGGTTCTTAACAATCTTTCTTCTGAAATATAGAAAGAATCCTGCATGTCTCTTGCAGGGTGGTCCTTAGGGAGATTCAACATCTCGAAATTGTATAAATCCAATTCAATTTCCGGACCTTCTTTGACTACATAGCCTAGACCAATGAAAATATCCTCAAGCAATTCTATCGTGCTTGAGATCGGATGTTTGGTCCCGACAGGAAAATGCTTACCCGGCAATGTGACATCGACAGCTTCGCTTTTCAATTGTTCTTGGACTTTCTCGTTTTCAAGTTCTTCTCTTTTCTCATCAAACAAACCGGATATGATCGTCTTGCTTTCGTTGATCAATTTACCCAGTTTCGGTTTTTCCTCTTTAGACAAGTCCTTGAGTTCCTGCATAAAGTCGTTGAAGACACCTTTTTTACCCAGATATGATGCTTTCAAATCATTAAGTTCGTTCATGTTTTGAACCTGAGCCAGTTTCCTTTTCGCTTCCTCAATCAGTTTTTTCAGTTTTTGTTCCATCATTTCCTCCAATAAAAAAAGTCGTCCATAAAAGGACGACTGTAATCGCGGTACCA
>CAYZPL010000013.1:0-13167 GCA_964480415.1 uncultured Candidatus Izemoplasmatales bacterium | reverse complement strand
TTTTGTGTTGATTCAATGGTAATGATCAACCGAAGCGTCCGGTGATGTATTCTTCGGTTTTTGATTTGCTAGGTTGCGAAAATATCTTGTCTGTTTCGGCATATTCTATCAATTCCCCCATTAGAAGAAAAGCTGTATAATCAGATATTCTCGCTGCTTGTTGCATATTGTGAGTAACTATGACTATCGTGAATTCCTTCTTAAGCTCTAAAATCAGATCTTCGATTTTAGCTGTAGCTATCGGATCCAGTGCACTTGTCGGCTCATCCATCAGTATAACGTCAGGTTCCATCGCTATGGCTCTGGCAATACATAATCTTTGTTGTTGACCACCTGAAAGTTCCTTTGCGCTTTCTCTCAGTCTATCTTTGACTTCGTCATACAAAGCTGCATTCTTAAGTGATTTTTCCACTATTTTTTCAAGTTTTTTCTTGTCTTTGATTCCTTGACATCGAGGTCCGTATGCAACATTATCGAAAATACTCATAGGAAAGGGGTTAGGTTTCTGAAAAACCATTCCGACATTGGTCCTGAGTTTTATCACATCGTATTCTTTGTCGAAAATATCTTTTCCTTCATAACGGATATCTCCGTCAATCCTGACATTGTCTATCAAATCGTTCATACGATTGAGAGTTCTGAGTAATGTGGACTTGCCACATCCGGATGGCCCGATCAATGCAGTTATTTGTTGTTTTGGTATATTCATTGATATATCGATGATTGCAGGTTTGTTACCATATTTCAGATTCAATGATTTTATTTCAAATACATTTTCCATTTATTTCACTTCCTAATATGAGATTTTCTTTGCCAATAACTTGACTGACAAGTTCATGATAAGTACGACTACCAGAATTATTATTGAAATAGCACAAGCAAGTTGGTAATTCGGCGACTCGCCGGCCATGATGCTCCAGATCTGAACCGCAAGGCTTGTTGATCGTTCAGTTATTATGATATGATCTTTGATTGTTGTACCGACGGCGTAGATAAGCGCCGCTGACTCTCCGATGATCCTTCCTATACTAAGTAAAGTTGCGGCTAGAATTCCTGGGATTGCTGATTTCAATACGATTTTGAATGTTGTTTGTGTCTTGTTTGCACCAAGAGCCAGTGAGGCATGTCGATATTCATCAGGTATTGTCCTTAACGTCTCTTCTGTGGATGTTATGACAACAGGCAATACAATCACCGCCAAGGTCAAAGCACCGGTAATCAGATTACCACCTTCGGTTCCGGTTATCTTGGATACAATCGGAATGAATACAGCCGCTCCCATCAAACCGAATATGATCGAAGGTACGCCGGTAAGCATTTCAATCAATCTTCTGAGAAAATCAATAATCTTGTTGTTTTTCTTTGCATATTCATGTAGATATATCGCCACAAACACTCCGAAAGGTATTGCGATTATCAATGTCATGATAATCAGGTAGAGTGTCGTGATTATTGATCCCCTGATTCCTTTGCCGACGGTCGTCGTCATGATATCCTTGATTCCAGTTGCTTGATCGAATTGTTGTGCAGCCATCTCGGCGCCTTTTGAACTGAGTAAAACATTATTTCCTGAAAATATCGCTTTATCCAATGATTGACCACTAGCAATCGAAACGGTTTGATTAGGAGTATTAGCGTCTGTCAGATTAGCCAGAGGAGAATTTGGTGCAACATATACAACTAAGATATAAGGCATGCCTTCCTTGTCGGTATCATCCTTTAAACCGATTCCCCAACGAGTCGAAAAATACACATCACTTTTAAGATTACTAGGTTTTGTGAATTGATTGCTGTCAAGTGTACCGTCATATTTTCCGTCGTAGACGGTTGAATAGTAATCTCCTGTAAGTAGATTCCATGATAATAAAGAACTTCCGGTTCTGAAAACGTATATGAAAACAATGATTAATATTATAAGTCCTATTGATGCTATTACGGATATTCCACCACTTAAGATCTTGTCAGTAAGATTTTTGTTCTTTTTCATGAGAACCTCCCTATCCTTTTCTTGACTGCGTTAAGGATAACGTTGGTTATTATGATCAAAGCGATAAGGACCACGCCGACAGAGAATCTGATATCATATTGCAATCCTGTGCTTTCTTTCAATCCCAAGAGCATGGTCGACGTCAATGTTCTCGTGGTATTGAAAATGTTAAAACTCGGTCCGGTTCCTGCATTGCCGGCTACCATTGAAACAGCAGTAGCTTCGCCAAGAGCTCTACCTATTCCCAGAACTATTCCTGCGAATATACCTGATTTGGCGCTCACAAGCGTGACTTTGAAATACGTTTGCATCTTAGAAGCGCCTAATGCCAATGAATTTTCTTCCAGTTTCTTATCCACAGCCTTAATCGCCGTAATTGACAATATTGTAATGGTCGGCATGATCATTATCGCCAGAACGAATATTGTTGATAGCGCCGAAATCCCTCCGGCTGTCTGGTAATTGAAAAGCCCGGCTAATTTTTTTACAACATTGTTTATCACACCCATTCCGAAAACTCCAAAAACAATTGATGGTATGGCTGCAAGCATTTCTATTGTAATCTGAAAAAAGCCGCTTATTGGTTTCGGTGTCATCTTAGCAATGAACAAAGCTGTCAAAATCGAGACCGGTACCGAAAGCAAAGCGGCAAGGAAGGTGATATACAATGTATCAACGATAATATAAAATATTCCAAAGACATTCGGTGGAATGAACCATGTATTACCTGTGAAAAACTTGAATATATTTACTGCAAGATCGCCATATTGTGATTTAAGAAAAGGGGAAACACCTCTGGCGGTTATGAAATATATTATCAATATTACAATTGAAGCCGCTAAAATCGTGGGTATCAGCAATGCAATGTTGACTGATTTATCCATCAGTTTGTTCTTGTTGATATTAATATTCTTAAGTATCTTTGGAAATTTCACCATTGCCTCCATAATACGCAAGAAATGATAGATCTATCGTCTACCATTCTTATATTGATGTGTAAAACTATTATGCTAACTGACTCCAAACAGATGTAGTTCCCTCGTATATTTTTTTGATTTCGTCGGTTGTGATGTTCGCTACTAAATGATTGTCTTGGTTTACAACTACTACGACAGCATCCCAACAAATCTGACCAGTTGTACCTGCTGCGGCTGGTTCTGTATCTTCAAATGGTCTTGAAGCAAATCCGATATCGAGTTGATTCGCACCATAAGCTTCTGTACCTTGTACTCTTTTATATGCATCTCCGGATCCGGTGTGATTGTGATCGTCGATGAAATTACCACATTTTGCGCTGAATTCAGCTGATAACGCTTCTGAAATATCTTGAACCGATGTCGAACCTCCGAATTTAACGGTTACTCCTGAATTGTCAAGTGTACAAACTGGATAATTGACTTTAATATCGTCCCATAATTTGTCGGTGTCGGCTATTGATATGATTCCGTTATGATTCATGATTGTTGTTTTTCCGTCCACTGTGAACATATAAGCCAAGAAAGCTTCAACAATTTGATGTTCGGTATCGAGTCCTGTCCAGTCGCTTCTGATAATGTAGTTGAATGGTCTTTTTAATCCGTATGTTCCGCTTAAAACGTTGTCTTCTGTAGCAGCTACACCATTATATGTCAAACCATTCAAATTTGACCCTGGCAATGAAGATAATGATATGTAGCCAATACCGTACTCATCGCCCTGCACCGCCGATACCATAGCCCCATTACTGGCAACTTCTACATAACCATTAGCTAATACCGAACTGTCGTTGATGGCATCGTTGAATCCGATTCCGGAAAAGAAAGCCTCTCTTGTACCAGATGTGGTGTCTCTAGTATAAATCGTTATATTTTTTGTTGTGTCAATATTGCTGGTGGTTGTGGTGGTTGATTCTCCGCAACCAACTAGACCGAATAGTAATACGAAACTTGCAAACAAGATAATTTTTTTCATTTTTTCACCCTAAATATAGATTTTTTTTGCTTCTCGTCTATATCATACACATCCAAACCATATTCAGAAATCATAAACGTGTAAACTTGTGTAAAGATAATGTAAAAAAGTTGCCAGTTTTGGCAACTTTAATATTTTTGGACATCTATTTTTTCTTCGTCAGAACCTTTTTTGTCTTATCAACAATGTTGTTCCATGTCATTCTGTTAGTGAATATGATTGTAGCTCCCACACCAATCCCAACAAAAGGAATGGCGATTGACAAAGCAAGAGTAGTAGTAGAGACGCTTGCTTTGACTTTGAAATTTAGTTTTTCCACCACACCGTTTTCAAGTTCAATGGAAATTAATGAAGATCCGTAATCATTAGCGGTGATGATTCCGTTATTGTCTATAGATATGATATTGGGATTACTTGAACTGTAAGACTTAACAGTTGTATCGCCTAAAGTAACATATCCGTTAATGTCTTCCTGTTGTCCCTGCGTTATGTAAAGAATTTTTTCCTTGGTAGCGAGATTATTTATACTGTTTGTCAGGTCCGTCATCATATTATCGACATCCTGTTGTGAAGAATCAGGGTTGTTGATCGTGTACTCAGCGTTGCTAATTGAGGTTTGAAGTGCGCTGAAGGAACTTATCGAATAATCATCTTCACGATATGTTTTCGCTTCATCTACCAATATTTGCAAATTTGTGAAATCCGGAAGCGGAATCAGTAGCTCGTGTACGTTATTGAGATCAACCAATGCCTGGTCTGCCATTTGCTGATCTAGGTCATTGCTGGTGATTATTAAATATATACCATTCAATTCGTTTTCAAAAGCAGTCACCGAGGAACTTCTGTATCCCTCCAAATCCGTTTCCAGCAAAGTATCATAAATAGATAGAAGAGTCTTGTTGTCAGCCCTGTCTACCAAGATAGATAATGCCGAGTCAATTGTCTGCACCATCTGATCTACGGTGTCCTGTGAAACATTTGGATCCGACAATATAGTATTTACATACATATAGTTGCCGTATGCGTCCACAGCGGCTTTGAATAGATTATATGAACTAGCTGTGTATGAATCTTTAGTTTCATAATATGCTGCGATGGCTTCATTGTTCTTGACTTCCAATATTGATTTGTCAGCTTCCGCGTGTACAATAATATTACTGAATAACATCGGCGAAAATGTAAAAATCAAAACGGAAAAAAGCACAAATTTCAATCTATGTTTCACATTACCCCCCCTTACTTGAATACTTTGTTATATATTACCCCGATATTTCTTTTATAGAATGCCAAATCAAATAAGTCATCAATACTTTCGTCCTTGTAAATCTCTTTCATCTTGTCATTATTCTTTATCAAAAAGATAAAATCCAAATCATTTTCGTATGCTTGATTCGCCAGTGGTTGAATAAGGTCGTAAGCAGCTTCTCTAGACATGCCTTTGTCAATCAAATCAGTTAATATCCTTTGAGAAAAAATGACCCCTTTTGTAAGAAAAATATTCCTCAACATATTTTTTGAAAAGACATTAAGGTTCGAAATTACTTTGATGTACCTGTTAAACATATAATCTATCAGAATTGTTGAATCAGGAAGAATAATTCTTTCAACTGATGAATGGGAAATGTCCCGTTCGTGCCATAAAGCAATGTCTTCGAATACAGGTATCAGATAGCCTCTCAGTACCCTTGCTATACCGCACATATTCTCACTAACTATCGGATTTTTCTTATGTGGCATAGCCGAAGACCCTTTTTGTTTTTCAGAAAACGGCTCACTTACCTCGGAAACTTCTGTTCGTTGCAAGTGCCTTATTTCCAAGGCTATTTTCTCGAGAGTCGATGCTAATAAAACTATCGTGGTAATGTAATTTGCATAGCGATCTCTTTGCAAAATCTGAGTCGAAATATTGACTGTACTCAAGCCAAGCTTCTTACAGATATATTCTTCAACTTCAGGATTCACAAATACATAGTTGCCAACGGCTCCACTGATTTTTCCTACCTCAACTTCTCTGGCTGCACTGACGAATCTTTCAAAATTTCTTTTCAATTCATCATACCAAAGTACGAATTTCAAACCGAACACTGTGATATCAGCATGTATGCCATGTGTTCTGCCAATACAATATGTGTCTTTGTATTTGAAGGCTTGTTCCTTAAGTGTTGATAAGAAAGCTTCCACATCGTCCTTGATAATTACATTCGCCTGTTTCAACAAATATCCATTAGCGGTATCTACAACATCGGTAGATGTAAGGCCATAATGAATGAATCTTTTTTCATCGCCGAGGTATTCAGACACATTTCTTGTAAATGCTATCACATCATGTTTGAGTTCGGTTTCCAGTTCTTTGATTCTTTCAACACTGAAATTAGCATTCTCTTTTATTTTCACCAAATCTTCATCTGGTACGATTCCAAGCTTGTTTAATGCTTCTACATTAAGTAGTTCAATTTTCAGAAAAGCATTGAATCTTGTTTCATCATTCCAAATTGCAGCCATTTCTGGTCTTGTATATCTTGATATCATATTATTCTCCAACAATCTTTTTATAACACTTTAAGGTATTCTCGAGCAAGCAAGCTATCGTCATCGGACCGACACCTCTAGGAACCGGTGTAATATAACCCGCTTTTTCAACCGCTTTTTCAAACTGCACGTCTCCTGTCAATCCGTCTTCTGTTCTGTTTATGCCGACATCAATTACTGTGGCTCCCTCTTTGATATAAGTGTCATCTACCATATTCGGTTTTCCAACAGCTACAATCAATATATCCCCTAATTTGGCTACGGATCTGATGTCTCTTGTTTTTGAATGACACACTGTTACAGTCGAATTTGCCTTCAACATCAATTGTGCCATTGGTTTTCCAACTATTTGGCTTCTACCGATAATCACGCAATGCTTGCCAACTGTTTCTATTTCGTATTCTTCAAGGATTTTTGTTATTCCCAAAGGTGTACAAGGCACCATGGCGTCTTGATTTTTATATAATTTTGCAATGTTGTCGTTAGTAAAGCCATCTACATCTTTCCTGACGTCAATCAGATTGACAACCTTATCTTCGTCAATATGTTTTGGAATCGGCAACTGCAATAATATACCGTGAACCGTGTCATCAGAATTCAGATTCATGATAATCTGAACAAGCTCTTCCTCGGTGATATTGACGTCTTTTCTGTTTATTGTAGATTTGATTCCGGCTTTTATGCATGCTTTCTCCTTGCTATTGACATAGGTTTGGCTGGCCGGATCCTCGCCGATCAATATCACAACCAAATGTGGTGTCACATGATATTTTTCAATCAGTTTTGTGGTTTCGTCTTTAACTTCTTCCCTTAGTTTAAGTGCTAATTGCCTTCCGTCCATTATAGTTGCCATATTCACACATCCTTTTCATACAGATATTGATCCAGAATCTCTCCATAATACACTGTATGGTTCTTATTTCCGCTATTATAATATCTTTTTTTCACAATGTCCGGAACTACACTTTGGTCCAGGGTTTGTTTGTATATTACTTTGCATTCATAATGTAGTTCACATTCACCGATGATAGGAGTATCAACGACCCTACCTTTTACGGGAGTCAACCCGCAAGCTTTGAATTTGTCGATATCTCTTAGGGATTTTGTCCCACAAACCTTGATTGCATCTTTCATGTTTCTTTCAATCGGGATGCTTACCGTGAATTCATCATTATTTTCTATCAAATCATAAGTAGTTCGAGAGTGCCTTACCAAAACAATGAAGATTGGCCTTCCCCATAAGATCAAAATTCCGCCCCATCCGATGATCATGGTATTGATTATATCACCTTTCTTAGTAGTCAGAAAATTGCCTGGTTTCATTCTTTGAAGGATGATATCCGAGTACTCGGTGATGCCAATTTCCTTATACATTTAACTTACCCCGCTTCCGTGTTTGCCTCAAAAGTAATTATATCACAAATCAAGTGATGGAAAAAGATAGGAAAAGATAACCACTTAATTTTAAAAATACGGCTATACTAAACAAAATAATCGGTTTTATGATAAAATATATTAAATATAAGGAGCATACAATGAATATTGGAATAATTGGTCTCGGACTTATCGGTGGTACAATTGCAAAATCGCTTAATAAAAAATACCGAATTTCTGCATATGATTTATCAAAAGAAACCCTTGATTATGCATTGAACGAAAAAATCATTCATAATGCATATGAGAATATACAAGAATTTCTGGATGACAATTCAGTTATTTTCATATGTATCTACCCTGAAGCTATATTGAATTTCTTCATACAATATGAAAATTTGATTAAGGAAAACACCCTTTTCATAGACACTTCGGGTGTTAAGAATTATCTGATCAAAAAATACATGGAAATTAATCATAGCGGTTATGATATCGTATTTTCTCATCCAGTAGCAGGCAGCGAGAAGATAGGTGTTCGTTATTCTAATGACAAAATATTCTCAAATGCGAATTATATAATTACCCCTATCGCTTCTAACAAAGAAACAAATATAGCGTTGGTAGAAAAACTTGCTAAAGAGATGGGGTTTAAAAATATTTCTATGTTGAGCCCAGACGAACATGATGATATTATTTCGTACACTTCACAATTGACCCATATAATCTCATTGTCCTTGGTCAATTCTTCCGACTCAAAGCTTGATGTAAAAAAATTCACAGGCGATTCATTCAAGGATCTGACAAGAATAGCTAAAATTAACGAGAATTTATGGGCTGAATTATTCTTGGCAAACAAAGAACATCTGTTGGATAAAGTCGCAAAATTCAAATCCCAATTGGATTTGTTTGAACAGGCAATAAAGGAAGATGACGAAAAAACTCTGAAAAATCTGATGATAACAGCAAGAAAAAACAAACAGGACATGGAATAAAGGAAAGTTATGAAAATCAGGATTGAACCATCGTTTTTAGAAGGTGAAATAACACCTCCACCATCAAAATCAATGTTACACAGAGCGATAATATGCGCTTCTTTGAGCAATGGAAAATCGATAATAAGAAACGTGAATTATTCAAAGGATATCAATGCGACTATCGACGCTTTTATCAAAGCGGGTGTAGATGTCATAAAGCAAGCAGACTCGATTATCATAAATTCGGATGGAAAAATAAGATTTTCTGAAAACGAGGAGATAAATTGTAATGAATCCGGTTCAACTTTACGATTTTTGATCCCTTTGTTCTCCCAAAATAACATCGGCATATATTTTACCGGTAAAGATAGTCTCATGACAAGGCCGCTATCCGTTTACGAGAAACTATATAAAAAATCAGGCATTACTTACACCTTACAAGACTCCAAATTGCATGTCCAAGGTCGACTGCCTGCGGGTGAATACAATATTCCCGGTAATGTCAGTTCCCAATTTATTTCCGGATTGCTATTTCATCTGCCAAGACTTGGTGAGAACTCAAAAATCAATATAGTGGGTAAATTGGAATCGGAAAACTATGTTAAAATGACAATTGATATGTTGCTCAAGTTCGGAATCAAGATTTTTCAGGCTGGTGGATCTTACATTATTCCCGGTAATCAAAAATACATCTCAACCGACATCGAAATCGAATCAGATTTTTCACAATTGGCCTTCTTTGCGGTAGCTGGCATTCTAAATGGTGATATCAGATGTAGGAACATCGATCTGAATTCCCTTCAGGGAGATAAGGCAATTGTCAAAATCATAGCAAATTCTCATGGATATATCAAATACATCAATAACACTCTCTTTGTCAAAAAATCCCAAACAGAGGCCATTGATGTCGATGTTTCGCAGATACCGGACCTGGCGCCAATTCTTTCTTTGTTGTTGGCACATTCATCGGGAGAATCTAGGCTGCTCAACACACAAAGACTTGTCTTCAAAGAATCGAATAGATTATTATCCACATATGATACTCTTGTAAAATTGGGAGTTGAGTGCCAGATAGATAACAATGCTTTGGTAATCACTGAAACCCCGATCTTCAAAGGTGGAGTTTTCGATACATACAACGATCACCGTATCGCAATGATGGTTTCCATCGCAAGTGTTTGCGCCAAAGAACCAATTATTATAAATAACGCCGAAGTGGTGAATAAATCATATCCAGCATTTTACGATGATTTCATCTCTCTTGGCGGAAAATTGACTTATATAGAGGAATAAAATTATGAAAGAAATCCTTATCTCATCTGTACACGGAAATTATCCAGTGATTATTGAACACGGTGCCATTGCCAGAATCAATGATTTTTTGGATGAAACAAAATATTATGTGTTGATCCACGACGATATGATTCCTGAAGAATATATAAATAGTGTTAAGAAATCTCTTCCAAACTGTCTTGATATATCTTTTCCGGCAGGAGAGAAATCCAAATCATTCTTTGTGTTCGAACGCATTATAAAGATAATGCAAGAAAACAATATAAAAAGAGACGCTTGTATCATCGCCTTGGGAGGCGGCGTCACCGGAGACCTTGCGGGATTCATCGCTTCAGTCTACATGAGAGGTATAGAGTATGTTCATGTGCCTACTTCGCTTTTGGCGCAAATCGATTCCTCCATCGGCGGAAAAGTTGCAATAAACACTGATTTGTCAAAGAACTCCGTTGGTAGTTTTTATCCACCAAAACTAGTGATCATCGATCCTTCCGTTTTAACAACTCTGCCGAAAAGACAGTTTTCAAACGGCATGGCGGAAATGATCAAATACGGCATGATTGCATCAAGAAAACTGTTTAACAGTCTCAAAGAAGAAAACATCGATGAAATCATTGACGAACTGATAGCCGAATCGGTGAATATCAAAAAATTCTTTGTGGAAACCGACGAATTCGATAAATCCATCCGACAAGCGCTAAATTTTGGCCATACATATGGACATGCCTACGAAACTTATTACAATTACTCCAAATATCTGCATGGAGAAGCCATTGCTTTAGGTATGATCGCTATGACCCAAGACGAAAAGGCAAAAGAAGAACTTGTTTCTCTGCTTAAAAAATTTCATCTTCCAATTGAAGATGAAATCGATACGGAAAAACTCGAATCTTTTATTACAAGAGACAAGAAAAACACACAAAGTCACATAAACATGATCGTCGTAAACGAAATAGGAAAATACGAAATCATTTCAAAAAAAATCTAACATCTAGGAGGATATTGTTATGAATTCAATTGGAAATAATATCAAATTAATGTTTTTTGGAGAATCTCACGCAAAATATATCGGTGTTTCCATCGATAATTTACCTGCTGGAATCAAGATAAACAAAGAGATGATCGATTTTAATCTTAAAAAAAGAAGACCTGGTTCGAATATAAGTACCGCTCGTCAAGAAGACGATCGATACGAAATAATATCAGGTGTCCTTGATGATATAACAACCGGAGCGCCGGTCACATTTCTGATTGAAAACAAGGATGTTAGGCCTGATAATTATGAAGATATCCGATATGTTCCTAGACCGTCACATTCAGATTATCCTGCTTATATCAAATATGAAGGATTTAATGACTATAGAGGCGGAGGCGTTTTCTCCGGCAGATTGACAGCTTTGTGGGTTATTGTCGGTTCAATCGCTGAACAACTTCTTACTAGAAAAAGCATTCTTGTCGGGTCACATATAAAAAGCATCAAAAACATCGAAGATGACAGTTTCGATTATTTGAACATAGACGATTCGACCATCTTGGATTTGAATCAATTGATTTTTCCAATTCTGAATGACGAGAAAAAACAAGAATTTCTTGATTTGATCGATTCAACAAGAAAGAATCTCGACTCCGTCGGTGGTGTGGTAGAATCAGCTATAATCAATCTTCCTGTCGGATTGGGAGAACCATTGTTTTTATCTGTCGAAGGCTACATTTCACAGCTTTTATATTCTGTACCGGGCGTTAAAGGAGTCGAATTTGGCTCTGGATTCATGATTTCTCAAAAATACGGTTCCGAAGCAAATGATGAATACGAATTCGATAATGGAAAACTTAAACTGTTGTCAAATAATAACGGAGGAATATTAGGCGGGATAACCAACGGTGCTCCTATTATCGTCAGATGCGCTGTCAAACCTACACCTTCAATTGGAGCGGCGCAGAAAAGTGTGAATTTAAAGAGCAAAGAAAACGTAAGTTTAAAAATAAAAGGTAGACATGATCCTCAGATAGTGTCAAGAGTGGTACATGTAATCAATTCCGTTCTTAATTTCGCTGTTTTGGATCTGTTATTATATCGAATCAGTAAGGACGAATTGTTATGATTTACGGTTTAATAGGCAAAAATCTTTCACACAGTCTCTCTGCCGATATTCACAAAATGTTTGGCAAAGATGAATATTCGCTGACAAACATCGACAAAGTGGACAAAATATTCGATGATAAGGAATTGCTTGGCTTCAATGTGACAATTCCGTTTAAAACTGCAATAATACCTTTTTTGAGAGGGCTCGATGAAATTTCCAAAGCCACAGAATCTGTCAATACCGTTGTAAGAAAAGAAGATGGCTTTTACGGCTATAATACGGATTATTATGGTTTTGTACAGACATTAAAGTTCTATAAAATCTCTGTTAAGAACAAGAACGTCTTGATATTGGGAAATGGTTCGGTATCCAAAACCGTTCTGAAAGCATTGACTGATTTCGGAGCAAGCACCGCGACAAGACTTTGTAGAAAAATTAAGATGGATGGCGATGTTCTGTTTTCAAAATTTAAAAATTATAAAGATTATCAAATCATTATCAATACCACTCCGGTAGGAATGTATCCCAACAATGATGATGAACTATTGATCGATGTTGAACGCTTTGAACACCTTGAATGCGTGTTCGATCTTGTATACAATCCCTTACGAACCAATCTCTTGATAGCCGCCGAAAAGAAAGGTGTGAAAGCTGTAAACGGTCTTTATATGCTGGTTATGCAAGCAAAAAAAGCCAACGAGATATTCTTCAAGAAAAGCATTCCACTTAATAAAGGCAACCAGGTATTCTTCAAACTTAAGAAGAAGACATATAATTTGGTATTCATAGGGTTACCACTGAGCGGTAAAAGCAAGTATGCTCAACTCATTGGTAAGAAACTTTATAAAACCGCTTATGATACAGATGATGAAATTGAGGCGACAAACAATATGCGCATCCCCGATATATTTTCAAAATATGGTGAAGATTACTTTCGGAAACTTGAATCGGATACTATCGATCGCATATATAAAAAGCA
>CAYZPL010000012.1:965-13203 GCA_964480415.1 uncultured Candidatus Izemoplasmatales bacterium | reverse complement strand
CTTGCAAAATTAAGAAAAGAAAAGAATTACACACAAGAACAATTGGCCGAACTTCTGGACGTATCAAGACAATCGATATCGAAATGGGAGTCGGACACTTCCTATCCTGAAGTGGCCAAACTGATTCAGCTGGCAAGATTATTCGATTGCTCTATGGATTATCTGGTCAAGAATGAAGAACCTTTTGACAAAGATGAAGCAAATGAAAAATTGCCAATAGCAACAAATAAAAAAAGAATACCTTTCACCTCAATTTGGGCACTGGGATTCTTCGTTCTTAATCTATTATTTTATGCATTTCCTTATCTTCAATTCGAAACAAATACAAATAACTACTTACCAGGGTTTCCGAATATCTCGGTTACCACAAGTGTCAATGTGTATCAACTGCTGTTTACATCGAATTATCAATTGGGTAATTTTCTAATATTGCTTAATTTCTTGATTCTGCTTCTACTAACCGCAATTGGTGTATCGGCATTTTTCCGATCACATGACGAAAAAGTGTTCAAATTTAGAAGAATAGCAATAATAGTTGAAACGGTATTATGGTTTATTTTGCTTTTGCTCTTCGGAAGTGGATTCGAGATCGGCATGTTGCTATTAATCATTCTGAGTCTCGGTGATTGTCTGGGCTTGTTCCTTATCGATAAGAACAAAACTTTGGAAACAATATAAATTAAAATAAGTGCTATCTGAAATCGGATAGCACTTTTTATTATTTAGTAAGCTTTAGCGTAGAACACCACATGTTTGGCGTCTTTGCCACAGACAGGACATTTTTCTCCAATTGGCGTTTGGTCGAAAGGCATGCACCTTGCCGTTGCGGCAGTTTCTTCTTTAATCTTGTCTTCACATTCCTGGTCACCGCACCACATCATCTTGACGTAACCGCCTTTTTCATTGATGATCTTTTTGAATTCTTCATAATCGTGTGCGATTCTAGTATTGTCGTTGACATTTTTCAACGCTATTTGATACATATCGTCATGAATTGATTTCAGGATTCCCGGAATGTCATCCGCAAGTTCGGAAATTTGCAGATTCTGTTTTTCCCTGTTATATCTTTTTACCAGGACACAGGATTTGTTTTCCAAATCTCTCGGTCCGATTTCGATTCTTATCGGAATACCTTTCATCTCCGATTCCGCGAATTTCCATCCTGGAGTCTTGTCGGAATCATCGATTTCGACTCTGATGCCTTTGGCTTTCAAATCCTTCTGGATTTGCTTTGCGGCCTCAAGAACGCCAGGTTTCTGTTGCTGGATCGGTATGATGATGACTTGTGTAGGCGCAAGATACGGCGGCAAAACAAGTCCGGAATCGTCTCCGTGAACCATAATGACGGCACCAATAAGTCTTGTCGAAACTCCCCATGAAGTCTGATGGACGACTTTTACTTCTCCATCACTGTCCTGAAAGTTTATATTGAAGGCTTCCGCGAATCCCGTACCCAGATAATGGGTGGTTCCGCTTTGAAGAGCCTTGTTGTCATGCATCAAAGCTTCGATCGTATAAGTATCGACAGCTCCGGCGAATTTCTCTTTCTCCGTCTTTTTACCGGTCACGAGCGGAATCGCAAGTAGGTCCTTGCCAAGTTTCGTATACAGATCGAGAATGTCCAAAGTCTCTTTTCTCGCTTCGGCTTCATCTCTGTGCACCGTATGTCCTTCTTGCCACAAGAACTCGGAACCTCTTAGAAACGGTCTGGTCGTTTTTTCCCATCTGACGACTGAGCACCATTGTTTGTATTTTTTCGGTAAGTAGCGATATGATGTGATTATTTTAGCATAATGATTGCAAAATAAAACCTCAGATGTCGGTCTTATGATCAGCCTTTCAGCCAGTTCTTCTTTTCCGCCGATTGTCACGATTGCCGTTTCAGGTGCGAAACCTTCGACGTGTTCGGCTTCCTTCAGAAACAATGACTCCGGTATGACAAGCGGCATATACACGTTTTGATGTCCGGTCTCCTTGAAAAGATTATCAAGATAATTCTTCATACCTTCCCAAAGTGCGTATCCGTAAGGACGATAGATGATGAATCCTTTCACTTCGGAATAATCCATCAATTCGGCTTTACGGCAGACATCGGTATACCACTGAGCGAAATCAGTGTCCCTAGCCGTTATCTCTTTTACCAATTTATTTTTGTTACCCATTAATTTCACCTCATACTCAAGGTATTATATCATAATACCGCTTTTTTTAATATATGGCTTTTTCCACAAATCGGAGAAGATCCTCTTTGGTTCCGTAACGGAAGACGTTGCAGTCTTCAAGAACCTGTTCGAAGATGTTTCCGACATCTTTTTTCAGATACTCGTACAGATCATCCATCGGCAGATCCCTTTTCATAAGGTCCTCGATCCAGTGTCCGTGTTTTTCGAGATCCGGATATTCCTTGTAATCTTTTTTATTCAAAAGACACTCTTTGATTTCTTCAAGTTCATGAAGTAATCTTCCTGGCAATATCGCCAGTCCCATCACCTCGATCAGTCCGATGTTTTCCTTTTTGATATGGAAAAGTTCTTCGCGAGGATGGAAGAGACCGTAATGCCTTTCCTTTGTTGTATAGTTGTTGCGGAAGATCAGATAGAAATTGTAATCGGCTCCGTTAAGTTTGAGGATCGGGGTCAAAGCGTTATGGAATTCTTCCGTTTCCCTGAAGATGTTTATCTCCTTGTTTTCATAATTATTCCATTCCCGATAGATCTGACCCACCATGTCGAGTAAATGATTCTCGTTGTTTCCGACGACTCTGATCGCCGCCATAGGCCAGTCAAGAACTTCCACTTTCACTCTTCCTCTTTTATATGTCTGAAGCACTCTCGCTTTTTCTATCGGAAAATCATATTTGCCACCCTGGAAATGATGATGCGACAATATCGAACCACCAACGATCGGCAGTCCGGCATTGGAACCGATCAGATAATGTGGGAATTTGTTCACGAAATCAACCAGCTCCGCGAATGTTCTCTCATTCACGTACATCGGTGAATGTTCCTTCCTTAAAACGATCAGATGTTCGTTGAAATATGCATAAGGAGAGAATTGAAGTCCCCAGGCATCCTTTTCATGATTCAGAGTCAGATTGATCACTCTATGGTTGCTTCTGGGCGCAAGACTTGTCGATTCATAGACTCCGACATTTTCCATGCACAAAGGGCATTTTGGATACTTTTCGGCTGCGGATAATTGTTTTTGGATATCCTTCGGATCCTTTTCCGGTTTCGATAGATTTATGGTTATGTCCAAGGGAGCGTATTTGCCTTCATAGACATATTCGATGTTTTTTTTGATTCTTTCCGTTTTTATGTAATTTGTCGCGACGGAAAAATCATGAAAGAAATTGGTCGCGGTCAACGGTCCGGTTTTATATTTCTTGTAAAATGCATCGTTCAGCTCGCTGGGTCGTGGCAACATGCAATCGACGATTTTGGCTTCGAAAGCGTCGCGGTTCACAATGGTGTCTTCGATCAGCTTTTGCTCAACCGCATAATCAAGTATCTCCTTCATCACACCGAAAAAATCAATCTCTTCGTTGATTTCTTCGTAATCATGACTTTCAAGTTTCAATAGAAATAAGATCCTATTGACCGCATAAACGATGTCGTCATTAGCCAAAAAATCCTTTTGGCGACCATATGCGATCAATTGATTTATGTTTCTATCAATCATACTATTCCCCCTCGTATCCGTTAGGATGTGTCTTATGAAAAGCCCATGCATCCTTGATTATCTCTTCAATGTTCTTTGTCGGTTTCCAGCCGAGGACTTTCTCGGCCTTGGCGTATGCTGCAACAAGTTTGTCAGGATCCCCCGGTCTTCTGGCACCGATTTCCATCGGGATCGGATGTCCGGTCACTTTTCTTGCGGTTTCGACGATCTCAAGATTTGAATATCCTGTCTCGCTGCCGAGATTGAATACGTTGGAATCATTGCCTTTCTCCAGATAGCCTAGCGCCAAAAGGTGCGCGTTGATGAGATCTTCGATATGGATATAATCTCTGATACATGTGCCGTCGAAGGTATCGTAATCATTTCCGAATATGGTGATTGACGCTCTTTTCCCGAGCGGTACCTGAAGCACGATCGGAATCAGATGCGTTTCGGGTCTGTGATCCTCACCAATCGATGAATCGTTATAAGCACCGGCAACATTGAAATACCTTAGACTTGCATATTTTATATCATAGGCCATATCGGCCCATTTCATCATTTTTTCCATGATGAGTTTCGTTTCTCCATATGGATTGGTAGGAACTGTGTTGAATTCCTCTGTTATCGGCATTTCTTTATGTGAACCATATACCGCGGCTGAAGACGAGAAGACAATCTTCTTGCAACCGTGTTTGTTCATCATTTCCAAAAGCGTTATCGTGCTGGTTATATTGTTGTCAAAATACTCGACCGGTTCCTTCATGGACTCTCCGACCAAACTATATGCAGAAAAATGCACGCAGGCATCGAATTTGTTCTCCTGGAAAACCTTCTCCATAAAATCCTTGTCCCTGGCATCACCTTCGTAGAATTTTGCTTTTTTGTCCACCGCTTGTTTATGTCCTTTTACGAGATTGTCGACGACACATACATCATGTCCTCCCAAGATCGCCATTTTGACAAAGTGGCTGCCGATATATCCGGCTCCACCAAGTACCAGTAAATTCATAGTTACCTCCAACTAATATCTTCTATTATTGACTCGAAATTAATAAATGTGCTTTGATTTGGTAATAATTCAAATTTCATGATTTCATCCTTGACAGGGTGCTTGAATCCAATCATGTATGCATAAAGTCCTAAAAAGAAATTTCCATCTTCTTTGGCTTCGCCGTATTTGGTATCTCCATATATAGGATGTCCATGATATGCGAATTGCGCTCTTATCTGATGAAACCTGCCTGTTACCAGATCGATATCGACCAATGAATACTGCTTCTGTCCGATAGTTTTTACTCCAAGACATGTATAATCCAGCTCCGCCGGCTTGCCAGATTCTGAGACAAAGGCTTTTCTTTCCTGATCATCCTTTTCCAGATTATCGGATAGATGAACCTTTGTTCCTACTTCTAACTCACCGAGGACGATGGCAAGATATTTTTTTTGGAAATTATGTTTCCTTATCTCGTCAGAAAGCCTTGAAGCCGCTTTTGATGTTCTGGCGAAAACCATGACGCCACCGACGTTGAGATCAAGCCTGTGGACAAGTCCGAGCCAGACTTCACCGGGTTTTTCATATTTGATTTTAATGTAATTCTTTACTAAAGACAACATATCGGGTTTGTCCATAGAACCGGACTGGGACAAAACTCCCGCAGGTTTTTCACAAACGATGATATGGTTGTCCTCATAAATGACTTTAAGATCCATTCAATCACACTCATTATAATGTTATGTAATTATTTTAACATAAAATAATGAAAAAAACTAAGCTTAGTTAAGCTTAGTTCATTGTTTATGGATTTACTCTGTTCGGCCCTCTGTATAGGAAGGTCACATCCCTGATGTTGTCAATCTCGAACAATCTCATCAAGAAACGTGTCAAACCGAATCCATAACCTCCGTGAGGTGGCATTCCGTAGCGGAAGAAATTGAAATAGAAATCAAGTGATTCGAGTGGCATTTCCTTTTCGACCGCCTGTTTCTCCAAAACGTCCACACGGTGTTCCCTTTCGGCTCCAGTCGTGATTTCGATTCCCTTATATAATAAGTCAAAACTCATTGTAAGCCCTGTTTCAGGATCTCTCATATGATAGAAAGGTCTTGCTTCAAAAGGATAGTCGATCACAAACACGAAGTCTGAATTAAGCTTTTTCTTGGCGTAAAGACCGATCAATTCCTCTTCTTTTCTATCGAAATCATATTCCTTTTCGCCAATATATTTATAATTATCCTGAATTATTTTCTTAGCTTCATAGAACGGGATTCTCGGGAATGCGACTGTCGGCACTTTGATTTCCTTGTTGAAAATATCTTTATATTCTTCACCGACTGTTTCTTTAAGTTTCTTCATGACTGAGGTCATGACGGCTTCTTCCATGTCCATGACGTCATGATGGCTCTTTATCCAGCTGATTTCGCAATCGATCGAAGTGAACTCCGTCGCATGATAAGCGGTGTGAGATTTCTCCGCTCTGAATGCGGGGGCGATTTCAAAGACGTTATTGAATCCCGCAGCCATAGCCATTTGTTTATAGAACTGCGGCGATTGCGCCAGATAGACTGTTTTGCCGAAATAATCCAATGAGAAAACCTCAGCTCCTGATTCCGAAGCCGTACCCAATATTTTCGGTGAATGGATTTCGATGTAATTATGGCTTACCCAATATTCTCTCATCGCCATTTCCGCGATGGTTTGGGTTTTGAATATCAGATAGTTTTTATCCAGACGCAAATCCAAGAAACGATTGTCGAGTCTTAATTCCTGGTTTGATTTGTTATTGTAATCTAAGATATCTATTGGCAGTTCTTCTTCACTTCTCGAAGTCACTTCAATGCTTGTCGGTATGAATTCCATTCCTCTAAGCTTTACCTTAGGCTGTTCGAAGATAATACCTTCAGATCTGATCGTGCTTTCCTTGGTTAAAGAAGAAACGATATCATTCAGTTCCTTGTTTTAATCATTCTTCTCGATTTTTATCTGCACTTTTGCAGATGAATCACGGACAACCACGAATTGAACATATTGCAAGTCTCTTACTTTGTCCACAAAACCGTTCAATTCGATTTTCTGACCGAAGTATTCCGCCAGATCCTTAAAGTAAATTTTCTCCATATAGACACCTCATAGATAGTATATTTTCAAATAATTATAGCATAAATGCAAAAGCATTTCAATTGTCTAAATTTAAATAGAAAATAATCATATTGGCAGTGTTTTCGATAATTTTCCTGTATAATATTTTAAAAGGGAGATGATTTAATGGAAGGAAAAATATATACTGATTTTTTGCGACTACTCGAAGCGGAAAACAAAGATTCAGCATTGATGTTCATTCTCGAATTACTGAAAGGCAATCATTCTTTGATTGAAGTATATGAAAATTACCTGATTCCATCGCTTCTGGATTTCAAATGTAATCAAGAGGATGATGAGATATGCATCTGGAAAGAGCATACTAGAACATCCATAATCAGAACGATTCTCGAAGTCACATATCAGTTCGTGATTAATGAAAAACATGAAAGTATAAACAAATCGGTCATCGTTTTATGTCCGCAGGAAGAATATCATGAAATGGGCGCAGTCATTGCGACCAATTATTTCATATTGGCTGGTTTCGACGCAAAGTTCATTGGCGCCAATACACCAAGCGACAACATTTTATCGGCAATCAGAGTTCTTAAACCGGATTTCATAGCTATCAGCGTTACTGATTACTATAATCTCGTCGTAACAAAAAAACTTACGGAAAACATCAGAAAACTGTTTCCAGAAACCAAGATAATAATCGGAGGTCAAGCTTTTGGTCATAAGGATGCGCTTAATCAAGTCACATATGACTATTTGCTGCAGACAAAGGCCGATATCTTCGGTTTCGCGAAAGAGGTGGCAAAATGAGATTAGCTTTTCAGATTGCCAGAAGATTCCTGTTTTCCGCAAAAAGACAGACCCTAGTCATCATTCTCGGCATAGCAATAGGCGTATCCGTGCAAGTATTTATTGGATCACTTATAAGCGGTTTACAAGCTAGTTTGGTGGATTCCACAATCGGGTCAAGTTCGCAAATAACGGTATCAGTCCCTGATTCTTATATCACCGATTACAATTCCGTGATAAACACTGTTAAGAACGCGAGTGATAACGTTACTGTCGCTACTCCAACAATCACCACGAACGGTTCACTGGTAAACGGAAGCCAAAGCGAGATCGTGGTCTTGAAAGGATTCGACTTTGCGTCAGCGAACAAAATCTATAAACTTGATCAGAAATTGACGGAAGGAACATTGCCGACGAACAACAATGAAATAGTTTTGGGAAACAATCTCAAGACTCTTTTGGGAATAAGCGTAAGCGATAATGTCACCTTCTCATCACCTGTTTTAGGAGATCAGACATATAAAGTCGTCGGTTTCTTCGATTTCAATGTCAAACAGATAAACGATACCTGGGCGGTGGCTAATCTGGCAACAATCCAAAACCTGTTGGGCATCAACAGCAATCAGGTTTCCGCTATTGAAACGCAACTGAACAAAGTGTTCGACGCAGATATAACAGCTGCTTCAATCAAGACTGCCTTAAATGATAGTTCATTCCAGGTCACAACCTGGATCGAGCAGAACGCCGAACTTCTTTCAGGCTTGCAAGGGCAAAGCATATCTTCACTAATGATTCAGATTTTCGTAATCGTATCAGTTGTCCTTGGCATATCTTCAGTTCTAGCTATAACCGTGTTGCAAAAATCGAGACAACTCGGCATTTTGAAGGCAATGGGCATCAAAGATAAGGACGCCAGCAAAATCTTCTTGTTCGAAGGTTTGATACTAGGTATTTTCGGAGCCATTCTCGGAGTCCTTATCGGGCTTGGACTATCATACATGTTTGCGACTTTCGCCATCAAACCTGACGGCAATCCGGTCGTGCCTCTGACAATCGATACCGGATTCATCATCCTTTCAGGCACCATTGCCATAACGGCTTCCGCCATAGCTTCATTGAGTCCAGCTATAAAATCCTCGAAGTTAAGTGTAATCGAGGTGATCAGAAATGGCTGATATTCTTACACTCAAAAACATAAACAAGACTTACAACGAAAACTCAAAGAATCCGACGCAGGTATTATTCGACATCAATCTCGGATTTGAGAAAAGTTCATTCAATTCAATCATCGGTCAATCAGGTTCAGGAAAGTCCACTATGCTTAATTTGATGGGAACCTTGGATACTCCAAGCAGCGGTGAAATCCTGTTCAAAGGCAAATCATTGAAAAATTATACGAAAAACGACTTGGCAGAATTTCGCAACATGCAAATCGGATTCATATTCCAGTTCCACTACCTTTTGCCTGAATTCACCGCTTACGAAAATGTGCTTATGCCATTCCGCATATCAAAACGGGAAATAACCGATGAAATAAAAGCGAGGGCGAACGAGTTGTTAAACATCGTCGGTCTGGAAAAATTCAAGAATAATCTTGCGACGAATCTTTCCGGCGGTCAGATGCAAAGGGTCGCCATCGCAAGAAGTCTGATAAACAACCCCAAGATCGTTCTAGCGGATGAACCGACAGGAAATTTGGACAGCGATTCGACGGAAAAAGTCTATCAACTTCTAAGAGAGATCAACAAAAAGTACAAAACCACAATCATCGTGATTACCCACGACAGGCATATCGCCGAAAAAACGGATAGGATAATCGAAATCAAAGATGGTAGAATAAATATCGATCTAAAAAAATAAGGTGGAACCATTAGGTTTCACCTTTTTCTGTTATTGTATTTTACTTATCACCGTTGTGGACGACAATCTGCGGGAATGGTATCTCGATACCATTTTCATCGAGGATCTCCTTGATACGCTGTCTCAGACTTCTTTCAACGGCGTATTGTTTCTCCGGCTGAGTCCTGCAGATGACTCTCATATTGACGGAACTGTCCGCAAGATCAGTAACGCCGAGCAAGACCGGTGCTTCGACGATATCAGGATTGGTATTCTTGAACTTAGGAAGTTCTTCATTCAGAATATCAGTAGTTTTCTGGATATCCGAGTCATAACTGATACCGAATTCGACGACTGCCATCGAATGAGCGATTGAGTAGTTCATCAATTCAGTGATACTGCCGTTAGAGATGATTTTGATATCTTGTTTCCAGTTTTTGATTCTTGTCGTTTTCAGACCGATATCAATTACTTCACCTTTAAAACCGTTTACTTCAACGACGTCACCAACATCGAAATGGTGTTCAAAGATAATAAAGAACCCGGCGATAAAATCCTGGATAAGTTTTTGTGCCCCGAGTCCGATAACCAATCCTAAAATTCCTAGCCCTGCCAAGGCTGGTCCTACATTAACACCCCAAAGCGATAGAATAACGAGTAAAGCAACTATTTCCACAATGTAGCGAATAATGCTTCTTGTAATCTTGATAATGGTTGAAGCGCGCTTCTTGATTGCCGATTTTCTCGTTTGTAGTTTTCTTAGCACTGCCGCAACGGCCCTATTGATCAACATTGTCAGGAAAATCACAATGATCGTGCCAATGAGTGCGCCGACTTTTTGTTCAAATCCCGTTTTTATATTCGTCCAGACTTTTTCTGCCTCCTGGATAAAGTCAACCCCGAAAAACCATAGTGCAAGCCCTATGAAAGCAATAAGGACTACAAATAAAATCAAATAAAACCAGGTTGCGCCTTTTTTCATTTCTTTATCTGATTTAATTACGATTTTGTTGACCAATACGATCAAACCAATATATATGATTATAAGGGCAATCGTCAAACCGACATTCAAAACTTGACTGGTGAATAGAAACATATGAATCATCCTTTCCTGACCATGATATTTATTTTATATTTAGAATTTCCCTTTAACCAAATTGATTATCATGACTGAATTGATTATCAAATCAGTAATAAACGTAAGAACGAAAAATTTTGACACAGACAAACCGCATTTCCCTTTATAACAATTTTACTAGAGAACTCTGATTATTACAATAAAACATCCTTATTTCAAGAAATATTTCATGAATACTTCTTCTTTATCTCTTGAGATTTCTTTGAATCCGGCTTTGAGATATGCATGATACGCATTTTCATTCTTGATGTCTACTGTCAACTGCATGAAATCTCTTCTGTAATCATACTTCTTGATTGCGAAATTTATTCCTGCCAAGATGAAATCTTTGCTTAATCCTTTTCCGACATATTTCGGATTCAAGGCTAAGCCGATTTCGATAATGCCGCCTTCTTTATGATAGTATTCGAACAGTCCGATCAATTCGTCTCCGGAGTATACCGCATATCCGTCACATCCATTAGGCCCTCTCATAATACCAGTTTCAGGATGAATATTCTTATAGTAAGGATCCATGAGGATGCTTTCCAGATATCCGTCGTACCTCCACTCCTTTATCTCATCGGCATCTTGTGATTTCATAGGTACAAATTCATATTTGTTCATGATAACACCTCGATTCCATATAATTTGTTCACACTTCTATGATAACACTATTATGAAAAAATGTTTAGTACTATGTCGGTGAGTCATTCTAAATAGACAATTCAGAATCGAACCAAGCGTATTTCCTTATGCATTTCCTGCATGGTGCTATAATGAGGTTGTAAAACAACCAGATTCATCGCTTAATGCAGAAAGGAGAACGATCATGGGCTTTTATCGAAAGAACTGGTATTACTTCGGTGCCATATATTTCGTAGCCATTTCATTCAGCGTCATCGTTTGGCACAACAGTTTCAGCGTCATAAGACTTTTGTTGATAATGAGTTTTATGGCATTGCTTGTCCATCAATTCGAGGAGTATGCTAAACCTGGTGGATTTCCTTCGATTTTCAATACGGTCGTATTAGGTGAAAAAAAGATACCGAATCATTATCCTTTGAATCCAAATTCGGCAATGATCACCAATGTCTACCTAGGTTATACATTCTATATAATTCCGATTTTCTTCCCGAATCTGATTTGGCTGGGAATAGCTCAGATCATGTTCGGCATATTCCAGATAATCATCCACGGAATCGTGATAAACATCAAATTGAAAAGCTTGTACAATCCCGGGTTGGCATCAGTGATATTGTTGCACTTCCCGATCGGCATATACTATATAAATTATGTTGTGATGCATAATCTAGCAAACGCGGTCGATTTTATAATCGGCATAGCCTTGACGCTTGTCGCCGGATTCATAATAATATTCATCCCTGTCAAATTCGGTGCGAACAAGGAATCAAAATATCATTTTTCCGACATCGAGATGGGTGGCTTCGCCAAAGAGAAAGTCGCAAAAATACGGAATTCATAATGAATTGAACATCGAAAAAGTCTACTTTTTATCAAGTAGACTTTATTTTTTATGAAATTATTATTTAAAGCGATAAGACATAGGTTTCATTGCCGTCATAGACGAAACCGACACTTTCGAACATTCTGATGGATTGTTTGTTGAAATCATATATTTCAGCGAACATTTTTGGCATATTCTTGTTCTTGGCTCTTTGGACAAGGACTTTGACAACCTCTCTGCCGATATGCAGGTTTTGTGATTTTGTCTCAAT
>CAYZPL010000012.1:0-955 GCA_964480415.1 uncultured Candidatus Izemoplasmatales bacterium | reverse complement strand
CTCCAGTGTGTTTCAAACAAACATCTCCGACCAGTTTACCAAGGTATTTGATATAGTATAGTTCTCCATATTTATTGAGATACTTGTACATCCTTTTCAATCTATCAAGGTCATATATATAATCGATATTGTCGACTTGTTTACAAAGCCCCGGATCTTGATACCATTTTAGTGTTCTTTTGTAATATGGGTAATATTTTCTAAGTGTGATATCAGTTGTTACAATGATCATATTTGGTCGTTCATCCATACTAAATCACCTTGTTCCTTCAATACAAATCCATATTCTATTATAGCAAAATCACATTGGATATGCCATCATTTATAGAACGACTTGCTCCTGTTTTAGGATATTCAGATAATCAGCTATCTTTTCAGCGATTTTTTCTTCAAAATCAGGATAATACTTAATTGCTATGGCTGTCAATTCATAAAATACCAATCCCAATGCATGGATTTTGACATGGATAGCTGATAATCCTTGCGCGACCGCATGAAACAGCGCGATATAATACTCGTCCGAAATCTCCTTTGCAGCTGAATGGCATGCGAGAATAGCCTGTTTCGCAACTGGCATTTTCACCTCACCTTTCATCCATCTCGCAGACAAATCATATGCGGTCCTAGGCCTTTTGTCATTGGGGAATCTTTCTTCAAGGATCGGTATGATTGTTTGCGCACAAGTAAAAGCCCATTTTACAACAGCCGCTTTGGGTTGCGCTTCAATCATGGCTATAAGTTCCTGCAAGCATTTACTGTCTCCGGTGAAAAGGATTTTATTCTTTTTCTTCAGTTTCTTACGAACATCATCGTACAAGGCGGTCTCTGAAATGATCAGGTCAACTCCTATCCACTTATCAAGATAATTATAACACTAAAAAAAAGGTTTGAGAATTGCTTCTCAAATCCATATTTGGCATATGCTTTTAAGTATGCAACCGCATAGTCAAGAAAG
>CAYZPL010000011.1:0-13344 GCA_964480415.1 uncultured Candidatus Izemoplasmatales bacterium | reverse complement strand
CCCACGTATAGAATGTCTGATTTATCAAGTTCCAAACGCCTGATGATGTCAAGTGCTGAATCAGGACTTGGTTTGATCGGGAATTCTGCTTTTTTTCCGTATACATATGCAAAATCGATGGCGCCGAAATAATAATCCACCACTTTCATTGTCTGCGAATGAGGTTTATTGGAAAGAATGCAGATGGGAACCGATTTCTTGTTTAATTCCTTTAGCAGATCCATGATCCCGTCATATGGTTTGGTCTTGATGCTGCTTCTGATATTATATTCCTCGTAATATCGCTTTTTTATCTGCGGGAAGAATTCTTTGGGTATATAGTCTTTTGTCATTACCTGCTCAATCAACTCGTTGACACCCCTCCCGACAAAATACTTGTAATCCTCTACAGAGAAAGTCTTGTATCCATATGCTTTAAGAACCGCGTTCAGACTATCGGCTATATCCGCTATAGTATCAAGCAAAGTTCCGTCCAAATCGAATATTACTGCTTTATATCTCATTGCCTACTCCTTAAAATCAAATGATAATTGCTGTGAAAGTATTTCCTTCACCGGTTTGTATGTTTTTCTGTGTATCTCCGATACTCCGAATTTCCGCAGAGCTTCCAAATGCTCTTTTGTCGGATACCCTTTGTGTTTGGCGAACAAGTATCCGGGATAGACCTCATCCATCTTTGTCATGAATGCGTCTCTCACTTCTTTGGCGATTATCGATGCTGCAGCTATCGAAGCTGATAAGGTATCTCCTTTTATTATCGATAAATAAGGTATATCCAATTCATTGAGAGGCATGGCGTCAGTCAAAACAAAGTCCGGTTTTACTGGTAATTTGCCTATAGCTTCCATCATGGCTTTCTTTGATGCCTGATATATGTTTATTTGGTCTATTTCCTTTTCCGATACGAAAGCATAACTAGACGCAATCGCCCGTTTTTCTATCTCGCTATAAAGCATACTCCGCTTTTTTTGTGTCAATTTTTTCGAATCATCAAGGCCTTCTATTATATCAGCCGGATTCAGAATAACGGCTGCGGCCACGACAGGTCCCGCCAACGGACCCCTACCTACTTCGTCCACACCACAGATTAATTTCAGGTTCTTTTTAAGAAGTTCATTTTCATAACTGTACATTATCTTCGACTCTTTCAAATGAAATCTTTCCCAATTTGTTGTTTCTTAAATCATATAGGAATATCTTATATACTTTTTCGTAATCGATATTTCCTCCCGAGATTATGCAGCCTCTTCGTTTTCCGATTTTTTCAATTATACTGGTTGCATCGGCTTCGTTTTCCATATCTATTCCATACCTGTCCTTTAGTTTCCCGGGATAGTGCTTGATCAGATATCGGATGGCGAATACGACAACTTCATCAAGTGGCAATATATCGTCTCTTATTGAACCGATGGTCGCAAGATTGAATCCTACTGTTTCGTTTTCGAATTTAGGCCACAAAACGCCTGGATTGTCAAACAGGATCAAATCTTTTTTGGCTGTTATGTAACTTTGAATTTTTGTCACTCCCGGAACATTTCCGGTTTTGACTTTGTTCTTACCGGCGATATTGTTGATGAATTGGGACTTTCCAACATTCGGTATGCCGATGATCATCGCTCGGAAAGGTCTTGGTTTCATGCCTTTTCTCGCTTCTTTTTCTCTTAGAGGTTTTAAAACATCCAAAGTTAGACCATAAATTTTATTCAGTACATCCTCTTTAATTGAATCTACAGCCACGGCTTTTATATCTTGTTCGGCATAATAGTCGATCCATTCCTTGGTTATTCTATCATCCGCTAAATCAGACTTGTTTAGAATCACAAGTCTTGGTTTGTTCTTAATGATTTCAACCATTGAAGGATTTTTCGAAGATAAAGGAGCTCTAGCGTCAAGCAGTTCATATACGATATCAGTTACCGGCAGTTTCTCTTCTATCAGTCTTCTGGCTTTGGCCATATGGCCGGGAAACCATTGTATCTGTTTCATATAATCCCTCCTTCATTATACCGGACAGGTGCTGTTCGAGATTCTATAGATCACTCTTCCCAACATATCCGCTTGCGGTATCAAACCGATGTACCTTGAATCATATGAATTTCCCCTGTTGTCACCCAACACGAAATACTCGCCTTCTGTCAGCGTTGTGTTTATATACACATGTGGAGTTCTTGGATCGAAATATGTTTCCACAATGTTTCCGTTGACCGATACGCCGTTGTCATCCACGACAAGAGTATCTCCAGGAACCGCCACCAGACGTTTGATTATGAATTCATTCAATGCCTTGACAATGACTATTTCGTCAGTTTGATAATTGCTTGTATATGATATGATCACCGTATCCTGATCGCAATAAGTCGGTTCCATGGAAATCCCATCGACTTTCGCAAAGGAAAAGAAGAATCCGCTCAATATTGATATGACCAACAAAAAAACGGGAACCACGCTGAACAGGTCAGCCACATCGAACCATTTTTCAAATCCATGCAATCTATCGATCTGTTCTTCGAGTTTCATTCTTCTATGTTCGCGATATTCATATGCGAACAGCAGAAAAACAAAAAAGGAAATAAGGATGATCACATAAAAAATGAAAGAGAAAACACGGGCGGCATCCGGTGTGGCGTTCATACCTTCGGTTCTGTTAACGTTCAATATGAACAATTGGTTTCTCTGCAAGAATATGAACAAGCCCAGATCAATCAAAAACAATATGAAAAAACTGATGACCAAGAATTTTGATCTTTTCATCAGTTTTGTATTTCGCTTTAATTGTTCTTCTGTGTATTGCAACTCTTCTTCCATCTTATTCCATGCTTTCAAATATATTCTCTAGTCCTTCCAAATCAACGAGAACGGACCTTGGTTTCGTACCGACATTGCCGGATACTATACCGAACTGTTCCAAGGAATTGACTATCTGCGTAGCTCTGTTGAATCCGATTCCGAACGACTGTGTGATTTTGTTCAAAGAGCATTTTCCTTCGCTTACCACGTATTTGGCAACATCTTTGAACAGCTCGTCAATACTGTCGACTTCTTCTCCGGTTATAGCCGACATCGCTAATTTCTCATGACTGAACATGTAGTCTGGTGTAGCCTGTGCTTTCAGGAATTCAGTAATATTCTCAATTTCTTCCGGAGATAGATAAGCTCCCTGAAGTCTTCGCGCCATTCCGTTTTCCGAAAAAAGCATATCGCCTTTTCCGAGCAATTTCTCTGCGCCAGTCATATCAAGTACGACACTCGAATCGGTTGACGAAGGAACGCGGAATGCGAATCTCGTCGGAATATTGGCTTTGATTGCACCTTTAAGAATATCCGCTGATGGCCTTTGTGTGGCCAAAAGCAAGTGGATACCGACAGCTCTTGATTTCTGTGTCAGTTTCAGGATGCTGTCTTCAACTTCGTTTCCACCGCTTAATAACAAGTCGGATGCTTCTTCTATGATCACAACTATCCTAGGCATCTTGACAAAATTTGGATTGTTGCTGCGTCTGCGATAATAATCCTTAACGTTGATGGCTTTAAATTGTTTTAGAGTGTCGTATCGCTTTTCCATTTCATTGACCATGTATTTGAGTGATTCGACCGCGATCTTCGGATCATCGATGATCGGAGTAATCAAATGCGGTACGTCCGCGAATTGTTGTAGATCGACCTTTTTCGGATCTATCAACATCAATTTTACTTCATCTGGTTTGTTTCTTGTTATCAAAGAAACGATAATTGATGCGATACATACTGATTTACCGCTTTGAGTCGAACCGGCAACCAGACCGTGTGGCATCGATTCCACAGATGTGAATATCGGTTTTGCATCAATATCGAGTCCGATTGCAAGTAGAAGCGGATCTTCTGAATTCATGAAATAATCATTATCGATGACGTCACCGAAGAATACGTGTTCTCTCACACGGTTAGGAACTTCGATACCAATGGTATTCTTGCCCGGAATCGGAGCTTCGATACGGATCGAAAATGCCGATAGACTCATTTGGATGTTATCCGAGATCGAAGTGATTTTCTTGGTCGGGACACCAGCGCCCAGAGAAACTTCATATCTGGTTACGGTTGGGCCTTTCGTATAGTTAGTTACTTCGCCTTCAATGCCGAATGACAACATTGTCTGATTGATTACATCAATATTCTCTTTAACCCATTCAGGTTCCACATTCGATTTTTCTTTTGAACGTTTGAACAATGACAGAGGCGGAAGCTTATAAGATTGATAATCGTAAGGCTTTTCTTCTGTCGCGGATTTGGTGCTTTCGGAATCAGGAGATGGAGTATATTCCTTATATTCGAAATCATCCTCGAAAGCGACTTCCTCAACTTCTTTATCCAGTTCGTCTTCCTGTCCGTTGAAAAGAATATCGTCTTCTTTGGTCTCTTCTTCCTGCGGTTCGGGAATCGGTTCATCTTCACCTTCGATCAAAATGTCTTTCAACACATCATCTTCAGTGATTTCTCTGTTTTCGTTTTCCAAAGTTTCTGTCGCTGATTGGAAGAATTCATCAACTGAAACTGGAATTGCATGTTCTCTGATGATATCATCTGGATCCGGAACTACTTCGATTTCCGCTTCTACATGCAGGTCGTCAGCGGTTTCCACATCTCCAGACATCACTTTGGTTCGGCTGGCATTGTTGACGGTCATGAATTCATAATATGAATGACCATATCTTTTTTTCGCTTCTTCTTTGGTAAGTTTTTTCTTTTTGCGGAAAGCATCGTATCTTTTATCTATATCCCCGGAACCTTTTCTGTCTTGAGGAACGACCATGTCATCTTTGACGGACTTGCCGAAAATCGGAGAGACAAATTTGTTTCTCAAGGTTTTCTTGTCCTCGATTTTGCTTACTTGAGGTATATAGAATTCACGAGTATCTTCGGTCCTTGTTAAACCTGGAATTATTCTTTCTCTCTTAATTTTCCTTTGAAAGATCATCTGCACCCTCCTCTTCCAAAGCTACCAATTTGTCTAGTTTTTCGTTGACTTCCTCGGCGCTTTCATCCGTTTCGAATAAAGTCTTGCTGTAGATTTTATATGTTTCTTCCCCAAAAATGGTGATTATATATTTGCATACCTCTTTTGTGACCAGTGTGGTGGAAGGTTTGATTGCCAGTTTTCTAAACCAGAATACAGGATTGGCATAATTGAGCACCGCTTTTCCAATCTTGTAAACTGTCTGAAACTTGTATTTTCTGGTAATTTTCATAAGTTTGGAATTGTCGATTGCTTTTTTCGTGTTGAGCGCCTTGACTATCGTCGATATCCGATTATGTTTGAAATGTCTAATAAATCTGCTGTTGATTACCTGGTTCAACCTTTTTGTAATATAGGTATTCAATGTCAGTATGTTCTCGATTGATAATTCGTATATCGGATATTTTGACTCGGGGTAATAATATCTGGCTATGTCGTTGGCCAATTCGAAACTTAGGTCGAAAGCTACTTTAAAGTACGCATTGTCTGTCGTCTTGACTGTCTTTACCAATTGGTCCTGTTTGTCGACGATCATGTCCACAACGGCTTGGTCGGACAATGCTACATTGGATTTTAGTCTTTTGTGCGACTTTTTTCTGCTATCGGAAGTAGTTATATAGAGAATCAACAAAAGCAACAATATGAATCCCGTAACCATACCCAAAACGAAATTCATTACGTCGCTTAAATGTATCTGTAGAATTAGTCCGATTCTGCCAAGTAAAACAGGCAAATTATGCATAGATTTTCCCCCAATGTATATAATAAATTATATCTTAATTACATGTAATAATCAATCGTTATAATGATTTGCATAAAGTAATGCAATATGAGATAATTGTAAATGGTGATAAAATGGAAAAATATTTGATTGCTTTGGATTTGGATGGAACGATTCTATACGATTTTGATTCGTTGTCTGAAACACTGTGTGATTTCATGAAAAAAATCCAACAAATGGGGCACAAAATAGTGATAGCTACAGGCAGACCGTTTCGCAGTTCAGCTTTTGTTTATGACCGTTTCGATCTTGATACTCCGATAATCAACTATAACGGCGGACTTATCACGCATCCAAAAGATAAGAACTTCCCGATTGTCAATTATACAGTGGACAAGAATCAGGTAAAAGACATAGTCAGAAACAATCACGAACATATCAGAAACGCTTTTTCTGAGGTCAGAGACACAATCTATGTCTGCCATGAGGAAGAAGAAATCGAACCTCTGCTTCATGTAGGTGGTGCCACGGGCATAATCTACGGTGATCTGGAAGACTGTTTGGATCAAGATCCAAACGGGGCTATCATCATTGGAAAGCAGGGTCATGGACAATTTATCAAAGATTACATCGACAGCAATTACGCAGGTGAGATCCTTTCCAGAATATGGAATATCTCCGGAGAATACGATTCAATTCTTGAAGTATTCACACCTGAATCGAATAAAGGCGCCGGAGTTAAATATGTTGCGGAATACCTCGGTTTCGACAGAGATCACGTAATCGCCATCGGTGACGGCCATAACGATATCGAAATGATCGAATATGCCAAACTCGGAGTGTGTGTCAAGAACTCCCATCCTGATTTGATTAAGGTCGCTGATATCGTACTTGAACATACAAGTTCGGAAAACGCTGTCTATCGATTCCTCAGCAATTTTCTGGCTAATAATGAATAAAGACGGATTATCTCCGTCTTTTATTTTTTTCTTCTTCTTTCTGCGCGACTCATTCGTTTTGTCGGCATCTGTCCGTTTGCCATATTTTCCACATTTGAAGGATTCATATTGGCCATTTGTTTCATCATCTTTTGCTGCTTCTCCAACATATTCAGCAATTTGTTTACTTCGGTCGTCGATCTTCCTGACCCTCTGGCGATCCTATTTCTACGTGAAGAACTCAGTGATAATAATTTAGGATCCTTTCTTTCTTCTTTGGTCATTGAACCGATGATTGCTTCCACATAGACCAATTGTTTATCGTCAACCTTGTCCATATCGGCCATTGATGACATTCCTGGTAACATCTTGAGAATTCCTGAAAATCTTCCCATTCTTTTTATCATCTTCATCTGTTTCAAAAGATCGTTGAAGTTGAACTTGCCGGACATCATCTTTTCCATCATCGACAGAGCTTCGTCTTCGTCTATTTCAGCTGTTGCTTTCTCGATCAAAGACATCACGTCACCCATGCCTAATATACGGGAAGCCATTCTCTCTGGATGGAATACTTCTATTTCGGTAAGTTTTTCACCTGTACCAGCGAATTTGATCGGAATGTTTGTGACTTTTCTGATCGATAGTGCCGCACCACCTCTGGTATCACCATCGAGTTTGGTAAGAATACATCCGGTCAAAGGTAATGCTTTTGCGAATGATTCAGCCACGTTTACGGCGTCTTGTCCCGTCATTGCGTCGACGGTCAGGAGAATTTCCTGAGGATTGGTTATATCCGATATATTCTTGATTTCTTCCATCATGTCTTCATCGATATGAAGACGTCCGGCAGTATCGATTATGACCAAATCATACTCATTCTGTTTTGCGTAATCTAAAGCGTTCTTAACAATCTTCTCCGGTTTTATAAGTCCCATTTCGAAAACTTCTATATCAAGTTGTTTTCCTACTGTCTGGAGCTGTTCGATAGCTGCCGGCCTATAAATGTCGGCAGCGACAAGCAATGGTTTTTTCGTATTGTTCTTGCGGATTAGATTAGCCAGTTTTCCAGCGGTTGTTGTTTTTCCTGCACCCTGCAACCCTACCATCAGGAAAACAGTAATGCCATCTTCCTTGAATTTTAGTTCGGCAGCTTCACCGCCCATCAATTTCGTAAGTTCGTCGTTAACGATTTTAACTACTTGTTGATCGGGGTTGAGTCCTTTTAGAATTCTCTCTCCATATGCCAAGGACTTGACTTCCTCAGTGAATTCCTTAACGACTTTATAGTTAACATCGGCTTCAAGTAAAGAGAGACGTATCTCTCTCATCATTTGGTCGATATCGTTTTCTGTTAATCTTGCTTTCCCAGCCAGCCTTCTAAGGGCCATCTGGAATCTTCCGGTCAAATTTTCAAATGCCATAATTTCACACCTTTTCCAACTTCTCGATTAAATCGGAAACCTCTTCTGATTTGTTCTTTGATTTCATTTCTTCGATTAATTTCCTTCTTCTCTGATCATTGGCATGTATCAGCAGGTTATCTTCAAATTTCTCCAGATGCGCAATAACATTCTTAATCTGCATATGCACTGCGTTTCTGCTCACATTCAAAAGTTCGGCTATTTCCGCAAGTGAATAATCCTGGAGAAAGTAGTACTCGAAATAGTCGCGTTGTTTATCCGTCAACAAGCCTTTGTAAATGTCATAAAGAGAATTTATTCTAATTTTATCTTCCAAATTGATACTCATGTTATTTACTCCTATTCAAAGAAATCTGCGAATAATCCATATATGTAGTCTTCAATGTCGAAATGATCGAGATCGGTTATTTTTTCTCCCAAGCCCACAAAGCTGATCGGGATCCCGAGCTTATGTCTGATGGCGAGAACGATTCCACCTTTTGCGGTTCCGTCGAGTTTCGTAAGAATGATTCCGGTAATGTTCGTCACTTCGGAAAATATCTGGGCCTGTGACAACCCGTTTTGTCCTGTAGTCGCATCGATTACCAGATATGTCTCGAAAAAGTCATTGTTGGTTTCCCTTTTGATTATGCGATTGATTTTATCCAATTCGCTCATCAGGTTTTTCTTGTTTTGGAGACGCCCTGCGGTATCTATCAACAAAACATCTACTTTTTCCTTTTTAGCTTTCGATATTGCTTCGAAAATTACGCTTGCCGGATCGGAGCCTTCCTTCTTGGCGATTACTTCGCATCCGACGCGTTCTCCAAATATCTTCAGTTGATTGATAGCTCCAGCCCGGAATGTGTCCCCGGCTGCCATCATCACCGTTTTGCCCTCCGACTTGATTATATATGCCATTTTACCGATTGAAGTCGTCTTGCCCGTTCCGTTGACACCGACAAATAGAATCACCGTAAGACCATCTGTATTGTATCTGATGTTGGTATTGATGATCTCGTCCTGAAGATAAAGTTCGAACATCTTGTCAACGATGATGTTCTCCAAGTCTATAGGTTTCGAAACTTTTTCTTTTTTGACTACTTCTCTGAGATTTTCTATGAACTCCACGACAGTGTCGACTCCGATATCAGCCATAATGAAAATCTCTTCAAGCTTATCGAAGAGGTCTTCATTTATTTCACTAGAATTCGTCAATATATCTTTTAGCGAAGACAAAGAACCGCTTCTTGTCTTCATCATACCTATTTTATACTTTTCAGCCTGCCTTTTTCTTTCCTGGCTGCCAAACAATTTTTGAAACAGTCCCATATAATCCCTCCATATGGAAATCTATATGTATTATATCATAGATGATGTCAAATACTAAACTATAAATAAAAAACTCGCCTCTATATTTCAAGAGACGAATTCAGGAAGGGTAAGTGTCATATTAACACTTTCAGGGAAATACAACTATCATATAGTTGTGCCTTTATAATAACACGCATATTGGCTAGTGTCAATTGAGGTTTTTGTGAAGAATTTACGCATTTATTCATCACAATTATGTTTATCTAGGCAAAACTCTTTCCCATCTTTGTCTTTGACCATGATATTGCCGCAATCTGGGCATTTTTCATCTAAGACCTGTAAAGGAGATATGTATCTGCATTTTGGAAATCTTGAACATGCAAGAAATTTATTGCCTTTGTTTTTTCCTTTTTTTGCGGTCCTTAAAAGCAGCGTGCCTTGATGACATTCAGGGCATTCGACTTTTGTGTCATATGCTTCTTTTGTTTCTTCTTTTTCCTGTTTCTTTATGTATTTGCATTTCGGATAATTCGAGCAAGCTTCGAACTGACCGTATCTTCCGGTTCTGAATACCATCGGGGAACCACATTGCGGACATAGTTCTCCTGTTTCCTTAGGTTTGATCTTTTCCATTTTTTTGAAGGCATTATCTACAAGTGGTATGAAATAACTGTAGAATTCCTTAAGTATCTTCAGTTGTTGTTCGCTTCCGTTGGCGACTTCATCCAAAGTCTCCTCCATGCTTTTCGAATAATTGGCACTGACAAATTCAGCGAAGTATTTATCAAGTTTCTCAATCGTCAGTCTACCTTGATCGGTCGGGAAGAACTTTTTTTCTTTGAATACGACATACTTACGCTGAGTGATCGTCGATATCGTCTGTGCATATGTCGAAGGCCTTCCGATACCAAGTGTTTCCATTTCCTTGATCAGTCTAGCCTCGGAATATCTAGCTGGTGGCGATGTGAACAACTGTTTCTTATATATTTCATCAGCTTTTAATTTATCGTTCTCATTGAATTTTGAAAGATCGAAATGGTTTACACCATTAGTGTTGTCGATTTTTGAATACAGTTTCATGTAACCGTCGAATAGTTGTGTCGTGCTGGTGATTTTGAATATGGCTTGGTTATTTTCCAACAATAATGTTGTGATTTCGTTCTTGGCTGATTTCATCAAGCTTGATACGGCTCTTATATATATGAGGGTATATAATTTATATTCAATGTCTGACAAGTATTGTTTGATTGATTTCGGATTTCTCAAAACACTTGTAGGACGGATTGCTTCATGTGCGTCCTGAACCGTGTTCCCGGTGTTGCTTTTTCGATAATGACTGAAATAATTCGCACCGTATTTCTCAGTTATATAATGTCTCGCCTCTTCGACGAACGAATCGGATAGACGAACGGAGTCTGTTCTCATATAGGTTATCAGACCAACTGTCTCGTTGCCGATATCTATTCCTTCATACAGTTGTTGGGCTGCTTTCATGGTCCTTGTAGGAGAATAACCGTATTTGTTCGATGCCATCTGTTGTAAAGTAGATGTGATGAACGGAGGTTTAGAATTGCTGAAAGCGTTGCGTTTCTCAATGCTTTTGACAATGAAATCCTTATCTAACGATTTAAGTATCTCGTCGGCTTTTTCGGCTGTTGGGATCTTCGGAGTTTTGTTGTTTAGTTTGGATAACTTAGTTTCCAAATCTCCGAATTTCGCATATATCTCATAATATTCTTCAATTTTGAAAGCTTCGATTTCTTTTTCTTTGTCGACAATCAGTTTCAATGCTGCGGATTGAACTCTACCCGCTGATTTCGATTTTATTTTCGATTGCAGCAACGTAGATAATTTGAATCCGATTATTCTGTCAAGAATCCTTCTGGTTTCTTGTGAAGACACAAGATTGTCGTTGATCTCTCCTGGATGCGCAAAAGCTTCCTGAATGGCATTTTTAGTGATTTCGTTGAAAACTACTCTTTTCACTTCCTGATTCTTGATGTCAAGGGTTTCCTTAAGATGCCAGGATATTGCCTCCCCTTCCCTGTCCGGGTCGGTTGCCAGATAAACATAATCAGCCGTCTTAAGAGCTTTGTTCAAATCACTTATCACTTTTTTCTTTTCAGGCAGAACCATATATGTCGGCTTGAAATCATTCTCGACATCAATACCCAATCCGCCCTTTCCGGTAACCGCCAAATCTCTGATGTGGCCTACACTTGACTTGACTATATAATCTTTGCCAAGATATTGTCCGATCGTTTTTGATTTAGCCGGTGATTCGACTATTACTAATTTGTTTGCCATTGTCATCCCTCATTTCAATATTATAATATACAAGTATTTACACAAAAGTCAACTATTTTTATTTGAAAAAATCCGAGTTATTTTCTTAATAATATTATTATATTATTATAAGGAAAAAATAAAATGGATTCTCATCCATCTTATATTTCCTTATGTTTTTCAAATCCGTTTATCACGAATGTCATGCGGTCCAAACCTTGTAAATCCTTCAATGTGAACACATCGGCTTCAGGAAAATATCCCTTGGCGATGTCTCTGAGTTTTTTTGCTTTATCGTATCCATGCTCGAAAGCGATGAATGATTTCTCCTTCAGTATGCTTTGTGCCTGAGACAGGATGACCCGATAGAATTTAAGTCCGTCCTCTCCTCCGAATAACGCAACATGCGGCTCGTTGTCATATATTATTTCATCGACTTTTTCGTCTTCTGGTATATATGGTGGATTGGAAACCAGAATATCGAATTTTCTGTTTCTGACCGGCCCTAGCATATCGCCGTGAAGAAACTCGATTTCAGCTTCAAGATTTTCAGCGTTTTCCTTGGCGACTTCAAGGGCCTCTTCGCTGATATCTGTCGCAACAACATTGAAGATCCCTTCTTCTTTCTTAAGCGCTATCGCCAGACATCCGGACCCGGTACCTATATCAACCAGATCCACCTCTTTGCCTGCGAAGTATTCGTCATAAAGCATCAAGACATTTGCGACAAGTTCTTCCGTTTCAAAACGAGGGATAAGAACCGTGTTCTTGACTATGAATTTATATCCATAGAAGTAGACATAGCCGATTATCTGTTGGACCGGTATGTTCTGGTCAATGTATTTCGACAAGCCTTCCATGAAATCCTTATATCTTTTTTCGGGCATTTCCTCGTCGAATTTCAAATATAGTTCATTCGCTTCCAGACCGGAGAAATGCAACATAAGCAACTTTGTCGCAGTAATTTCCTTGCGAGCGATTCGGACCAACCTGTTGGCTTCGTCCAATGCTTTTCTGTATGTCGTCATCAAACTTGTTTCTCCAGTTTGCGTTTCTGTTCTTCGGCAATCAGAGCTTCGATTACTGGTTCTAACCTTCCATTTATAACTCTGTCAAGCTGTTGGATCGTGAAATTGATTCTATGATCGGTAACCCGGTTCTGTGGATAATTATAGGTTCTGATTTTTTCGGAACGGTCTCCGGTTCCGATTTTAGATTTCCTTACGTCTCCTTCTTTATCCAGCTTTTCCTGTAACATCTTGTCATATAATCTGGCTCTCAGGATTTTCAAAGCTGATGCCTTGTTTTCGTGCTGGGACTTACCGTCCTGACATTGTGCTACGATTCCTGTCGGAATATGCGTGACTCTGACAGCGGATTGAGTAGTGTTGACAGACTGTCCTCCTGGTCCGCTCGAACAGAAACGGTCTACTCTGACGTCTTCCATATCGATTTCAAAATCGATGTCCTCCGCTTCCGGTAATACCAGCACTGTTGCGGTGGACGTATGGATACGCCCGCTGGATTCCGTTTGTGGCACCCTTTGGACTCTATGGACCCCGGATTCATATTTCATCTGTGAATATACGGAATCACCACTGATCATGAATTCGATTTGGGAATAACCTCCAGCTTCTTTGGGTTCCGCGTTCATGATTTCGATCTTCCAGTCTTTGGTTTCGGCAAATTTCGTAT
>CAYZPL010000010.1:0-13507 GCA_964480415.1 uncultured Candidatus Izemoplasmatales bacterium | reverse complement strand
ATCGACGTCGCCAGATCTCTTGTGGTTTTCTCCGGACAGAACCGGGACTACAAGGTGAGCGGCTATACTTCAAAACCCGTGGTCAACCGTTCATCAAGGAATTATATGAACATCATCGTGAACAGACGCGTCGTGCAGGACGCGAAGATCTCAAGAGCCATCAAGGAATGTTATGAACAATTGATACCGATCAGCCGTTATCCGATCACGGTTTTGTATATCGAAGTGGATCCGTCGCTGATAGATGTCAACATCCATCCGAGAAAACAGGAGATCAAGTTCTCGGAGATGAACTCTTTGCTTGATCTTGTCAGAAAATCGATAGAAGATAAGATCAGACCACAGAAGATCTATCAGAAACCGGGCAAGGAATTGGAACAGACCAAAATGGTGTTTCACAAGGAAGAGACTTCAGTTGTGGGCGAAGATGGCCTTGAAACAAAAAACTACCAACTTAATCTTGATGACGAACCTGATACAAATTTAGAAACCAGACAAAGGGAAATACCAGAAAATGTCATACCTGATATGGAATATATCGGACAATATACGGGAACATACCTCTTGTTTCAGAACGAGGAAGCGCTTTATCTGGTCGACCAGCATGCCGCTGCCGAAAGAATCAGGTATGAAAGATATCTGAAACTGATGGCTGTTAGGAACCAAGAAAGCCAGGATCTGCTTGTACCGCTTAAATTGGATTTGACAGCGGATATACTAATTAAAGCCAAGCCATATCTTAAAGAAATCGGAAAGCTCGGTTTAAAAATCGAGATCGAGGACAACCATGCCGAGATAAGCAGGCTACCTAGCTGGTTTCCAAATGGGTATGAGCTCATCTATTCCGAAGCAATAATCATGAATTTCATCGATGAGAAACAACCGACAAAAGAACAACTTATCGACGATCTGGCAAAACTGCTCGCTTGTAAGCATTCACTCAAGGCCAATCATTTCATCACCGCTACCGAAGCCCAGAGACTTCTTACGGACCTGAGAAAATGCGAAAGACCATACACCTGCCCTCACGGCAGACCGATCATAGTGGAAATATCAAATAATCAGATAGAACGTTGGTTCAATAGGGTGATATGATGAAACCGGTAATCGCAATTGTCGGGCCTACTGGTGTAGGCAAGACAAAACTCAGTCTGGCGCTCGCAAGACTGTTTGACGGAGAGATAATCTCGACTGATTCGATGCAATTTTATAAAGGACTGGATATCGGCACAGCCAAGATATCGCCTGAACAAAGAAATGATGTAAAACATCATCTTATCGACATCCTCAATCCCGAAGAAGAATACTCGGTTGCCGAATATCAAGAGATTGTCCGACAGAAAATCGGCGAACTCCATGCAAGAGATATCATGCCGATATTGGTCGGCGGTTCAGGATTATATGTTCAGTCGGTTCTCTACGATTACAAATTCAAAGGTGAGAAAAGGGACGAGGATTTCGTAAGGGAATACGACGGACTCGAAGTCGATGAGCTCTACGAATTGTTGCTGGAGAGAAATCCCAGATTGGCTCATTCGGTAGATAGATACAACAGAAGAAGGGTTTTACGCGCTTTAGAGAAATCCGATAAGGATATGGACGAAACAGGAACCGAACTCTATTATTCCGAGGCGATCATCATCGGACTTAACCTGGACCGGGATGTTCTCTATGAAAGAATCGACAAGCGTGTCGATGAAATGATGGATAAGGGATTATTAGACGAAGCAAAGGAACTCTTCGACAAAGAGATTGAAACCCAAGCCATTAGCGCGATAGGCTACAAAGAACTGTTTCCTTATTTCAGAGATGAGATGCCGTTAGACACCTGTGTCGACATCATCAAACGTAATTCTCGCAGATATGCCAAGAGACAATTGACCTGGTTCAAGAACAAGATGGACGCTGATTGGTTCGAAGTCGATCTCGAGAATTTCAATGATACTGTGGAACAGGTCTATGAACTCATTAAAACAAGACTGGTCTAAGCCAGTCTTATTAAATAAAAAAAGACTAATCAATTAGTCTTTACGTTGAATTCCCAATTGGCGAATCCGCCTCTTAGAATATATACAGGTTTATAGCCTTTTCTTACAAATTTTTTCGCGACTCTCCTGATCTTTCCCCAGTCACTGTCCGCATAGAGAAAGACTGCTTGGTCTGTCCGCAACTGATGAAGATTCTGAAAAGCGGAACGGCCTGGAAAATTACGGCTGCCGTTGATTCTGCCGGCATCGAAACTTTCCTCTTTTCTGATATCGAGCAACTGACCTTTGCGCATGTTGTTTCTGAATTCCTCAGGGACCAGAAAGATTATGTTCTTATCGTATTCTTTTCCTTTGTTTGAAGCTATCAGAAGTCCAAGGACGATGCCAAGCACGATGGCTATGACCCAAGACAATGTATTGGTTATTGCGATAAACATGATTTCACCTTCTTTTGTCCTTCTTATTATAGTAGAGTTGAAATCTATTGTCAATAACAAGGTTTTGTATTATAATATCTAATGTTATATAATTACAATATGCGGAGGTTTTTATGATTAGTACAAATGATTTTAAAACAGGATTGACGATAGAATATGAAGGAAATATTTACCAAGTCATCGAATTCCAACATGTCAAGCCTGGAAAGGGAAGTGCATTCGTAAGATCAAAACTGAGAAATTTACGAACTAATTCCGTGATTGACAAAACGTTCAACGCCGGCATCAATATCGAGCAGGCGATGATCGACAAGTCGATTATGCAATTCTTATATAAAGCAGATGAAACATATGTTTTCATGAACAACGAGACATATGAACAAATCGAGATTCATGAATCAAGACTCGAGAACGAAAAATACTATCTGATCGAGGGCATGAATATCAACATAATCACATACGGTGATGAAATCCTGGGTGTCGAACTGCCGGACAAGGTGGTTTTGGAAATCACCGAAACCGCTGGCGGTGCGAAGGGCAACACGGCTTCGAACGCGACGAAAGAGGCTATGACTAATACCGGTCTAAGATTATTGGTTCCGTTATTTGTCAATAATGGCGATAAAATCGTTGTCTCAACCGCTACTGGAAAATACGATACCAGAGCTAAAGAATAGTAAGAGGAGTGATTTTTCTTGGAAGAAGTTGGTCGATCGTGGCTGTTATTTCAATCAATTCAATTTAATCCGATGCTTGTGGTACTGATTGTCGGACTGCTAATTGTTTCAGCCTTCTTTTCGATGTCGGAGACAGCGTTCTCCTCAATCGGAAGACTGCGGATGAAGACATTGGTGGAACTAAAGACACCGGGATCAAAAAAGGCATTATGGATTGTGGAAAATTTTAATCGTGCACTAACTACGCTTTTGGTTGGAAACAACCTGGCTAATATAGCATTGGCAACCGTCAGTGTTATTTTGTTTACCGGAATTTTCAGTCAGTTGCCGAATCCGGAAACCATCGTGACATTGGTCAATACTGTTGCGATGACCATCATAATTCTCATTTTCGGTGAGATTATGCCGAAGAGTTTCGCCAAATCCCATGCGGAGAGATTATGTCTAGGCATCAGTGGTTTTCTCTATTTCCTGATCAAGGTGATGACACCGATAACTTATCCTTTTCTGTTGCTGAACAAAAAAGTGATGAAAAAGATGACGGATCCGAACAGGGTCAGCGTGACCGAATACGATTTGGAGACGATAATCGACACCATGGAAGAGGAAGGTTCGATAGACGGGGAAGAAGCCGACATGTTGCAGAAGGTCTTGGACCTTTCCGACATTTCCGTCGAGGAAATCATGACGCCGAGAGTGGACATGATGGCTGTTGAAGTGAACGAAGATATCGAAACCATCAAAGATCTGTTCTTCAAGCACAAATTTTCCAGGATGCCCATCTATGAAGGCACGAAAGACAATATCATCGGCGTCCTGTCGGAGAGAGATTTCTATACAAAACTGTTGAAGGAACAAAATATAAATCTGAAACGACTTATGATGAAGCCGATTTTTATTCCTGCTTCGACCAAAGTCGATACTTTGATTGAATTATTGCAATCTTCAAACGTGCATATCGCCTTCGTCGTCGATGAATATGGCGGTGTCGACGGAATCGTCACGATGGAAGATGCGCTCGAGGAACTTGTCGGGGAAATCTACGATGAGCACGACGATATTATGGAAAACATCATCCCGATCGATGAGAACCATTTCCAGATCAATGCGGATATGGATACGGAGGATCTCTTCGAAGAACTCAATCTCGGAGAACCACCATTATCGGATTCCACGTCAGTCGGGGGCTGGTTGTTTGAACTCTTCCAGGATATTCCGGAAATCGACGAAGAAATAGAATACAACATCACTTACAACAAAGTGTATGACGAACTTTCGGAACTTGCCAGTCAAGATGAAGCGATTCTGATCTTCAGAGTACTCAAGGTCAAGAAGAGACGTATCAAACAAGTTCTTTTGACCATCAACAAAATCGAACCGGATGCGGAAGCATAATGATAAGTGAGGACTAACACCTCACTTTTAAAATAAGAGGTTAATATGGAAAGATTACAGAAAATATTGCAAAGAGCGGGAATTGCTTCACGCCGTAAGGCCGAAGACTTGATCGTCGCGGGTAGAGTGAAGGTGAACGGTGAAGTTGTCACCACACTCGGAATCAAAGCTAAATATTCCGACGAAATCGAAGTCGATGACAAGAAGATCGCCATCGAAAATAAAGTCTATTACGTTCTTAACAAACCGACTGGTTACGTTTCGACGGTCGATGACGAGTTCAATCGTCTTACGGTTGTCGACCTGATACCCGTCAAAGAGAGAATCTTTCCGGTGGGAAGACTCGACTACGACACTAGCGGTGTGCTAATCATGACCAACGACGGAGAATTCGCGAATCAGTTGATCCATCCAAAATTCAAGATAGAAAAGGAATACGAAGTAAGAATCAGCGGCCTTTTACGCAAAGAGACTTCGAAAAAATTGGAAAAAGGTGTAGATCTCGGCGATTTCAAAACTCAACCCGCGAAGTTATTCAACGTGAAATACGATGACAAAAAGGAAAATACGACCTTGAACATCATCATCACCGAAGGAAAATACCATCAGGTAAAAAGGATGTTCGAAGCGTCGGGGCACCAGGTCAAAAAGCTGAAAAGAGTCAGATTCGGTACCGTCAACTGTAAGGGACTTTCCCTTGGAGAATTCAGGGTATTGAAACCGCATGAAGTCAAAAAACTTTGGAATTTGTCACAAAATGGTTGAGAGTGTAAAATCGAACGATTTTTATGTGGTGATTTTCTAATTTTATGGTATAATGTTTAGAGGTTAAAGGAGGCAGAAATGGGTTATCACGCAATAGCCATCGATGGACCTGCAGGAGCGGGAAAATCTACAGTGGCTAAGCTTCTGGCGAAGCGACTAGGTTTCATCTATATAGATACCGGCGCTATGTACCGCGCGACCACCTATAAAGCCATCAGTTTGGATATCGATGTTAACGATCCTGAGGCTTTCGATTTTCTCGACGACACCGTCTTCGAGTTTAAGTCTGGAGAGCTCTATATGGATTCGGTGAATATGACAACACTTAATCGTCTTAAGGAAGTCGCTGACAACGTTTCCGTTGTCGCGAGCCATATTCCGGTCAGAAACAAACTGGTAGTCCTGCAACAGGAAATAGCGGACGTAAACAATGTCGTGATGGACGGTAGGGATATTGGAACAGTCGTATTGCCGCAAGCGGAACTCACGTATTATCTTGACGCGACAGTCGAAGTCAGAGCAAAAAGAAGATATGACGAACTTAAGACTTTGGGTATGAAAGTCGATCTCGAGACTTTGGTCGACGATATCAAGAGAAGAGACCTTATCGATTCTTCCCGTGACTACAATCCGCTGAAACAGGCAGAAGATGCTATATATATCGATACGTCCACCAAAAACATCAACGACGTTGTGGATATGTTATACAGAGATTATATTACTAAAAATAACAAAGGAGATTTATAAAATATGGTGATTGAGGACAAACATGCACTTTACATTCCGAAGGTGGGAGATATAGTTATCGGTACAGTTGTAAGTGTAAATGACACAGAGGTTTTGGTTGACGTCAACTATTCTTGCGAAGGAGTTATCTACAGCAATCATTTGACACCAGAAAAAATCCAAAGCGCGAAGGATATTGTGAAGGTCGGAGACCAAATCAAGGTAAAGGTCACTCAATTCAGAACAGGCGAGAATGGAGATTCCCTGTTATTATCGAGACTTGATGTGCTTAGACAAGAGAAAATCGAGAAACATCGAGATGAATTGGAAGTTGACAAGGATTACGAGTTCCTTGTGAAAAAAAATGTTAAGGGCGGTTTGATACTGGATTATCATGGTATTGAAGCGTTTTTACCGGAATCCTTGATTTTTCTCAAAGACGAGAATCAAGAAAAACAGGATCTTAAAGGTAAGACAATCAAGGCAAGAATCATCGAGATCAGCCAAAAAGGTAGAAATGAAAGAATCATCGCCAATCGCAAGCAATTGGTTTATGAAGCTCAAAAAGCTGAACAGGACGCGGAATTCAATGTTTTCGAAGTCAACCAGATCGTAAAAGGAAAAGTTGTTCGAATCACCCAATTCGGAGCATTCGTGGCACTTGGCGAACATACGGACGGATTAGTCCATATTTCCGAGATTTCTCACTATATGGTAAAGAAAGTCGAAGACTTCCTGAATGTCGGTGACGAAATAGAAGCAAAGATTATCAAAATCAAAGGCAGAAGAATCAGCCTATCAATAAAGGCTTTGCTGGAAACACCTTGGCAATTGTTTCTCAAAAACCACAAAGTCGGAGAAAAAGTTATTGGTAAAGTAGTCAGAAAGATGCAATACGGCATGCTTATTGAAGTCGAAAGGGAAATCACAGGTTTGTTGAACCGTTTCGACTATTCATGGAATCCTCAGGAAAACCTGGCGGGAACCGTGGAAGTAGGCAGCGAGATCGAAGTCGAGATCACAAGCATCAACAAAGACAAGGAACAATTCACATTGTCCAGAAAACACTTGGAATACAATCCATGGGCAGACCTGAAACTGAAAAAGGGCGAACTTGTCTCAGCTGAAGTCACAAGAATCGAGGAAAAAGGCGCAATTGTAGAAATCGAAGGCGTCGAAGGCTATCTACCAATCGGAGAACTATCCTCCAACCATGTCCAAAGAGTCGACGAAATAGTGAAAACGGATGATGTCATAACCGTGGAAGTTCTTCAATTCTATCCAAAGGATTGGAAACTGATCGTATCGCTTAAATCCGTACAGGAGAAAAGGGCCAGAAAAGAATATGAGAAGCAGCTCGAAGAAAACGTCAGCTCTACTCAGTCTTTGGCCGATTTGTTCAGAGAATACAAGAAATAAAGAAGTTGGTGGTTTTATGTTACCTACAGTAGCCATCGTCGGACGTCCGAATGTCGGTAAATCAACATTATTCAACCGTATTCTGGGCGAACGAGTATCCATTACCGACGATACTCCGGGAATCACCCGGGACCGAATATATGGTAATGCTACCTGGTTAAGCAGAAAATTCAAAATCATTGATACAGGGGGCATCGAGATTAACGATGCGCCTTTTTTGACCGCGATAAAAGCACAGGCTGAAATCGCCATCGAGGAGAGCGACGTCATCGTCTTCACCGTAGATGGGAAATCAGGTCTTTTGCCAACTGATAGAGACGTTATGAACATCCTGCACAAATCTCAAAAACCGATCATCGTCGCCGTCAACAAGCAAGATACGTCCGCCTATCATGAGAACGTCTATGATTTTTATGAACTCGGCGCTATAGAAGTTGTCTCGGTATCCTCAATGCATGGAACCGGTGTTGGAAATCTGCTCGACAAGGTTATCGAATATCTGCCCGCTGAGACAGAAGATCCATACGACGAGGATGAAATCAGAATCTCGGTCATCGGACAACCGAACGTCGGAAAATCATCATTGATCAATGCCATACTCGGATATGAAAGAGTGATCGTATCCAGTACTGAAGGAACGACCACCGATTCAATAGATACCGAATTCACGATCGAAGACCAGAAATACGTCGTCATCGACACCGCGGGCATGAAGAAACGCGGCAAGATTTATGAAAATCTTGACAAATATGCGAATCTTAGAGCCATGCAGGCAATCGAGAGAAGCGACGTTTGTCTCGTTCTTATCGATGCCGAAGTCGGTATAAGGATTCAGGACCAGCATATAGCAGGCTATGCATTAGAAAACAAGAAGGCTGTAATATTAGTTGTTAATAAATGGGATGCGATCGAAAAGGACGATCACACGATGCATAAATGGGAACTGGACGTAAAAGAGGAATTCAAATTTTTGAAAGATCTTCCGATAATTTTCCTTTCCGCCAAGACAAAAGCGCGATTAAAAAATCTCTTTCCAAAAATAAACGCCGTGTATGAGAACTATTCAAGACGGATTTCGACCAGCGTTTTGAATGAGGTCGTCCAGGAAGCGATTTTATTGAATCCACCAAAAGAATTTCATCAAAAAAGAATTAAAGTATATTATGCGACGCAAGTTAAAACTAAATGCCCAACATTCGTATTATTCGTTAATGACACCAATTGTCTACATTTTTCATACTATCGATACCTAGAAAATAAACTGAGAGAGCGCTTTGATTTTGAAGGAACACCCATAAATATCGTCCTCAGGAACAGAGAATAACCCATTTTGATCGAAAAAATGGGTTTTTTTATAAAAAAAACGACTTTTTTTCGCTAAATGCCTTGTTTTTTTAATTTTTTCAAATTATAATTAATTAAACGATAAAAGGAGGAAATAAATATGAACAAATCAGAATTAGTTGCTCGTATTGCGGAATTATCAGAACTTTCAAAAAAAGACGCTGAAAAAGCTTTAAACTCTACTGTTCAAGCTGTGCAAGAAGCATTGGTAAGAGGAGAAAAAGTTGTATTGACAGGATTCGGTACTTTCGAAGTTAAAGAAAGAAAAGCTAGAGTCGGTCATGACCCTAGAACTGGTGAGAGAATTCAGATTCCTTCACTTAAAGCGCCTACATTCAAAGCGGGTAAAGTACTTAAAGAACAAGTTCGTTAATTCATATATTAAAGGCTGCATCAAGCAGCCTTTTTTATTGCAGATTTTTTGAATAACCAATAATAATCAATAGTTCATAATGTTTAACAAATAAAAAAGCAGCCGATCGGCTGCTTTGAATTTAATGTATTACCGCGAAAACCAGTGCCACATAATATAAGAAACTTATCAGATTGTTTAGGAAATGGACCGACATCGTTACGAAGATATTCTTCTTTGCCAGATAATAGATATATCCGAGCGCGGTACCCATCGCCACGTATGGAATAGCCTGGATGAAATCGCCGTACATGATTACATGCATCATTCCGAACACCAGACCGGATAGGATAATAGCCCAGAGATTGTTTGTTTTCTTCTGGATGAAATTATAAAGCACCTTCCTGAATAATGTCTCTTCGACAAGGGGAGTCAGAATACAAAGTATTAGGAAGAGCAGAGTCAGATTGAGCAGGTTTTTGTCGAACATCGATCTGATGGCCATCTCATTTTTGGAAGTACCGGTCACGCCAAGATAAGAAAGGATTATCTGCGCGACATACATCACGAACCATACCAGACCGAATCCGACGATGATATCGACAAAATTGGTGCCGAAATTTTTTTTGAAACGTTTGAGATCGCATTTATATGATCCCCAATCCAAGAAGAGATAAGCGATTGCGGTCAGAAATACCTGACCGAACTGAATTCCCGTCATCAACAATGTCGGATAATCGAACCCATAATCGTAAGAATAAGTAGCGTGGCTACTATCTATTGGCAAATCAACGTATCCTGAAGCATCGAATGTTGTGCCACTGGCAATATTCGCTTTCTCGTCATAATATGTACCGATCACCTTGTGATTCGCATCGTAGATTTGTAACTTAAAATACATTTTTGCCATCGTGATAGGATTTTTGTTAAGAATCGATACACTAACATTAAAACGGTATGGATTGGTCGTATCTCCGGAACTTGTGACATTGAATGTCGGACCGCTGATAATCTCCATGTTCGACTTGTAGGTGTCCGCCGGATAAAAAACCGGGACCAAAAAATGCTCTCCCAAAACAAAGACTACCATTATCAAAACATATGTGAAGAAAAGAAAGAGATTAGTTCTCTGTTGCTTGGGACTGAAAAAGTAGTCCTGGTCAACATATGCGACTTCTTCATCAGGTTTTTTGGGGCTTAGGTTGAAATTGCCGTCATGTTTCTTGAATAAGTCATCGTAATCGCTCAATTATATCACCTCGTTAAAATAATTATATATGAATAAGCCTTGTTTGTATAGATAAAAATGACTATTTTGATGATTTATTGGACGCGTACAATTGACAATTACGGCTTTTCAAGTATAATATGTATAGGTACAGAAAGGAATGATTGATTTGAAAAAAAGATCTTTCGCTGTAATCGGTGTGGGTAGATTCGGATTGGCACTTATCGAAGAACTGATCAATCTGGAAGCCAGCGTGCTTGTCATAGACAAGAATTTTGAAAAAATTGAAAAAATCGCCAAACTGGTGACGAACGCCATTTGTTTGGATTCCACCGATATCGAAGCTTTGAAAGAAGTAGGAATCAATAATTACGATACTGTCATCGTCGCTACAGGTATGAACGTGGACAATTCGATCATGACCACCTTGATCCTCAAGGATCTTGGTGTAGAAGATATATATGTAAAAGTCCAAAGCGAATACCATGCCAGGGTTGTCGAAAAATTGGGTGTAGAAAGCGAACATTTGATTTGGCCGGAACAGGCTACCGGTAAGCGTTTGGCGAAAATCCTTGTATCTGGCAATTTCTTGGAATATTTCCAACTTGACCAATCCTACAGTTTCATATCAACGAACTCGACAAAGAAGATCATTGGAAAGAATCTCCTTGAACTAGATATCAGAAGAAAATTCGGTGTCAATATCGTCGCTATCAGAAGAAACGACAAGATCATGATTCCGAGTTCAAATACGCCTTTTGAAATCAAAGATGAGATATTGCTGGTAGGAAGAAACGATTTGATTCACAAATTCACTATGTGGCTGAAATCGAGAAAAAACGAATAGACAAACAGGTTAAGAATTTTTCTTAACCTTTTTTGATTCTAAATATGCATAATTGCCTACAAATATGGTAAAATTAACACAGGTGGTCAGATGAAGATTATTATTTTAGCAACAAAAAATGAAGGAAAAATCAAGGAGCTTCAAACCGCACTAAAACCTTTTGATTTCACTCTCGTTTCACTCCATGACTTAAAGTATAGGGATGAGATAGCTGAAATCGGCAAGACTTTTGTCAGAAACGCCAAAATCAAGGCGAAAAGTGTCGGTGAGACGTTCCAACAGATAACCATAGCGGATGATTCAGGGTTGATTGTCGATGCCTTGCCAAGGCAATTGGGAGTCAATTCGAAACGGTTTTCTCCTGAACAAACCGCCAGTGCGAACAACGCGCTTCTTCTTGAGAAACTTAAAGACAAGAAAAACAGAAGCGCCCATTTTGTATGTTCGCTCGTATTGTTCAACCCCAGCAGGGGATATTATACTTTCGAAGGCCGAGTCGACGGTTTGATTTTGGAAGAGCCGAAGGGGTCAAAAGGATTCGGTTATGATCCACTTTTCTATATACCTAGCATTGGTAAAACCATGGCAGAGCTTACCGAAGAAGAAAAGAATGAGATAAGTCATAGAGGTTTAGCGATTAAGAAATTAGTCAAAGCAATCGAGGAAAAACATGCGATTATTGATTTTTAGTGACAATCATAAAGACAGGGAATCTGTGAAGAAGATGCTGGAACAGGTAAAGAATCCTGACAGAATCTTCTCTTTGGGGGATTCAGAGATGCGTGAGCAGGAATTGTCGGAACTAGGGATTGTCGGTGTTAAAGGAAATTATCCTTTTGAACCTAAATTTCCGCTTGATTTGTTTTTCGATTTCGATGGGGTCAGAATATTTCTGACACATGGTCATAAATATAGCGTAAAACTCGGGCTTTCGCATCTGATGCAAAAAGGCTACTCGCTGGAAGCCGATGTCGTATGTTTCGGACATACCCACAGGGCTTATCTTAAAGACATAGAGAAATGCGTCTATATGAATCCGGGGTCTCTGTCAAAACCTAAATCAGGATCATCTGCAAGTTATGCTCTGATTGAGATAACCGACAAATTGATTGTTTTCAAAATCATAGGCGTAGACGACGAAAAAGTGATTCAAGAATATATCAAAAAAAGGTGATGGAATGGATCCGGAAAAACTATTTTCAGAACTAAAAGCAGCACCGAAAAATGCCGAAACAGTAATAGCTTTAAGCGACTTGTTGGGTAACCTGAGACAGGGTGATAACAAGTCTTTATATATGGAAGTATTGCTTTATCTGCTTGAAATACATAAGTACAGGAAAGAACACCAGGAAGCCGTTGACTTGTTGGAAACGGCTGTGAATGATGATTTCCTCGAAACTATGGAACAGAGACTAAAAGTGATTGATGAGCTGGTCAGCTTGCTTCTTAAGACTGAGGATTTCATCAAATTGAAATCCGTTCTTTATAATCGTGAGCGATACCTTACTTCAAATCATCAAGCGATAATGCAGAAGTTCTATCTGGCTGTTTGTCATGAGGGTTTGGAGGAAAACGAGAAAGCGATAGAGTATCTCGTTCAGATACCGGATACGATCTCCGGCAACATCCTTGTCAGCAAGTATCTGAAATTGGCAATGCTTTATCTCAAGAACGGGGATTTGGATTTGACCAAGACGATGTTCGATATCGCGACGAAGTTCGACAGACATCACAAAAACCCGATTTTCGATCTGGTCATGTCTGATATCAGTTTCCATGAAAAGGATTATCAGAGCGCATTGAGTCATTACCAGGAGTATTTCATAAAGTCAAAAAACAAACGCAGATATCTTGATAGGTTCATTTTGATAAATATCGCTCTTGGACAGCTTGATGACGCGTTCAGGTTCTATCAGGAATTCTTGCCTGTAATGAATCAAATAGTATCCAAAAACTATCGGATCGTCTTCTATAGGGCAGGAATGATGTTGGCGGAGAAACTGCACAACCAGGAAGAAAAAGACAAACTGGAAGTGTTGATCCAGGAACTGATCGAAACCGACAAACCTATATACAATGATTTCGACAGTGTCTATCAGATCCTTGAGGTCGGATTCCAGGACAAGACATATTACAAGGAAAGGAATATCGTCCACGACGTATTCCGCTCTTTGGCTACTATGTATGACTTCCAGAAACTTGTCTATGTACAGGTGATCGACGATAAACTTCACGTTCTGCATTACACCAAAGGGCTTTTGCTTGAGAAAACCATCGAAAGCGATGCTTATTCCGGGACTGTTCTCGAAAATTTGTTTGATAGGAATAA
>CAYZPL010000009.1:0-13663 GCA_964480415.1 uncultured Candidatus Izemoplasmatales bacterium | reverse complement strand
GTCGAAAGAAGTGAAGAAGTATGACAGATATTGCGAAACAATACGCATTAGCTGTTTTTTCGCTTGCTATAGAGCAAAATAAAATAGAGGAATTTGCAACTGGATATAAATCTTTTATGGATGGGGCAACAAAAGAAGCAGAGAAATTCTTCGCACATCCGAAAATTACCAAAATGCAAAAAAAGGAATTGATCGACAATACTATCAAAGATAAGTTATTGGCTGATTTCCTTAAAGTTGTGATCGATAACGACCGTTTCGAATTAGTAGAATCGATCTACTATGCTTTTCTTGACTTGGTCAACAACATGAACAAGATCATGGAGATAAAAGTGTTTACCAACAAGAAACTGAAAAGCGACAATCTCGAAAAAATCAAGACAAAACTTGGTAAGAGTTATCAAAGAGAAATCAAGGTCAATGAAATCATTGACGAGAAAATCATCGGTGGAATAAGAATTGAGTACGAAGGCAAAGTGATTGATAACACTGTCAACAGATACTTGCAAAACTTGAAATCCGCTTTGAAAGAATGATGAGGTGGAACGATTGAAAATTGATCCTTTAGAAATAAGTTCTTTAATCAAAGAACAGATCAAGAAATACGAAAAAGAACTAAATACGGAAAATATAGGAACTGTAATTTCCGTAGGTGATGGAATCGCCTTGGTATATGGTTTGGACAAAGCAATGAGTGGAGAATTGCTTGTTTTTCCGAACGATGTATTCGGCATGGTCCAAAACCTGGAAAAGAATCATGTAGGTGTTATCCTTCTTAACGATACCGCTTTGGTAAAAGAAGGAGACGAAGTCAAGGCTACTGGAAGAATCCTTGAAGTCGGCGTCGGAGAAGAACTGATCGGAAGAGTTGTTAATCCGCTTGGTCAACCACTTGACGGTCTTGGCAAGATAAGTACAAAAAAGACAAGAGCTATTGAGAAAAAGGCTACCGGAGTTATCGACAGACAAGGTGTTTTTCAACCGCTCGACACCGGAATCAAAGTATTGGACGCTTTAGTTCCAATCGGTAGAGGACAAAGAGAGTTAATCATCGGGGATAGACAAACCGGAAAGACTTCAATCGCCGTCGATACGATCATCAACCAAAAAGGCAAAGATGTAATCTGTATCTACGTCGCGATCGGCCAAAAGAACTCTACTGTATTAAATGTCTATGAAACATTGAAAAAATACGACGCGATGAAATATTCAATCATTGTCGCAGCCGGCGCATCAGATCCAGCGCCGTTATTGTTCCTGGCTCCATATACCGGAGTAACAATGGCTGAAGAATATATGTTTGAAGGAAAACACGTGTTGATTATATACGACGACCTGACAAAACACGCTATTGCTTATCGTGAATTGTCATTGCTATTAAGAAGACCACCAGGCAGAGAGGCATTCCCTGGAGACGTTTTCTATCTGCATTCGAGATTGTTGGAAAGAGCAGCGAAATTATCTGACAAATTAGGAGGCGGATCAATTACCGCATTACCTATCATCGAAACTCAAGAGGGAGATATATCCGCATATATCCCAACAAATGTCATCTCGATCACGGATGGTCAGATATTCTTGCAATCGCAACTATTCTATTCTGGTATCAGACCAGCGATCAATGCCGGCCTATCCGTTTCCAGAGTAGGTGGTACGGCGCAGCATAAGGCTGTTAGGAAAGTATCCGGAACATTAAGGCTCGACTTGGCGAGTTATCGCGAATTAGAGGCTTTCACACAATTCGGTTCCGATCTGGACGATGCGACGAAAGCCAAACTTGACCGTGGTGAAAGAACCGTAGAAATCCTCAAACAGGATCTACACGAAGTCGTTTCTTTCGAATTGCAGGCTTTGAGTATCTTCTCCCTTATCAAAGGATATCTTGATCAAGTCAAAGTTTCGGATATCAAACGTTATGAGAGCGAAATGCATGCTTTCTTCGCAAAAGACGAAGTCGGAAAAAAACTGCTGGCGGAAATGCAAAAGACCGATAAATTACCAGACGAAGACAAAATGCATGATGTTTTGGAAAGATTTACAAAAGATTTCATTTAGAGGAGTGAGACAATGGCCTCATTAAGGGATATAAAAAATCGCATAGTTGCCACTAAGAAAACTTCCCAAATCACCAAAGCGATGAACATGGTTTCCGCTTCCAAACTAAGAAAGTCGGAAAAAAAGCATCGCGGGTTTGGACCAATAAAAAGCAAAGTCAAAACCATTTTGGAACAAGTTTTATCGTCGAATCCCGACATGGCTCATCCGCTTCTGGAAAACAGAGAAATCAGGAAGACTGGTTATATCATCGTTTCCAGCGATCGCGGGTTGGCCGGACCTTATAATTCTTCGATACTGAAATATTTCGATAGATATGTCAGCGAGAATCATAAGAGCAATAAGGAATTCATAGTGGGAACCATCGGATTCAAAGCATTCAGTTATTGCCGCAGGAAAAAATATCCGATGCTGAACTCAGAATCGATAAACTCCAGAGACGATGTCAGGTTTATCGATTTTCAGGCTATGTCCAGGGCTTTCATAAATTTATATCTTGACCGTAAAGTCGACAGGATCGTCATGATCTATTCACACTACATAAATACGATAACTCAAAGGGTCGAGCAAGAAGTGTTACTACCGATTTCCGATCTGATAACCGATAAAGAAAACATGACTTCGGAATATATCTTTGAACCTTCGACCGAAGACGTGATAAATCAATTGTTACCTATATATCTGGAAGACACTTTGTATGGAATCATTCTTGATTCCAAAGCCGCGGAGCACGCATCGAGAATGACAGCGATGAAGAACGCCTCCGACAACGCAAAAGAGATCATCCAGAAACAGAATCTTGTATACAACCGTGCAAGACAAGCGCAAATTACAAAAGAACTAACCGATATTATCGGTGGAGCTAATGCGGTTAGTTAGGAGGAACTAAATGGCAAACTTAGGAAAAATAGTACAGGTGATGGGTCCTGTCGTGGACGTCTTGTTTGAAAACGACATGCCACAGATAAACAATGCTTTGACCATCAATATTCCGGCAAAGGAAAACAACGGAGTCGCGATCGATCTGACATTGGAAGTCTCACTGTTTTTGGGTGGTGGCGTTCTAAGAACAATCGCAATGGATTCTACTGATGGGCTTGTAAGAGGGATGCCTGTAAAAGATACAGGAACATCAATCAAAGTGCCTGTAGGAGATATAACTTTAGGCAGAATGTTCAACGTTCTAGGAAAACCGATCGACGGGAAACCATTTGAAGGTAAGAATATCGAATATTCACCGATTCATAGACAGGCGCCAAAGATCGAGGAACTGAATGCAGCTACCGAGATCCTTGAGACGGGAATCAAAGTCGTCGATTTGCTCGCACCTTACATCAAAGGTGGCAAAATCGGTCTGTTCGGTGGAGCCGGTGTCGGCAAAACCGTTCTTATCCAGGAATTGATTCACAACGTAGCCGAAGAGCACGGAGGCATTTCAGTATTCGCCGGTGTAGGTGAGAGAACCAGGGAAGGAAACGACCTGTATACAGAAATGACGGAATCCGGAGTCATCAAGAAGACGGCCATGGTGTTCGGACAGATGAACGAACCGCCAGGTGCCAGAATGAGAGTCGGACTTTCGGGTCTTACAATGGCTGAACATTTCCGTGATAAGGAAAAACAGGACGTGCTGCTTTTCATCGACAACATCTTCCGCTTCACACAAGCGGGTTCAGAGGTTTCGGCATTGCTTGGCAGAATGCCGTCAGCCGTTGGTTATCAACCGACTTTGGCTACCGACATGGGAGCTTTGCAAGAGAGAATCACATCGACCAAATTCGGTTCGATAACATCCATCCAAGCTGTTTTCGTACCGGCGGACGACTATACCGATCCAGCCCCTGCGACGACATTCACCCACTTGGATGCGACCACAAACCTATCAAGAAAGATTTCTGAGGAAGGCATCTATCCGGCTGTGGATCCACTGGCTTCCACGTCAAGAGCCTTGGCACCGGAAATCGTTGGAAAAGAACATTATCAAGTTGCCCGTGATGTTCAGAAGACACTGCAGAGATACAATGATCTATTAGACATTATCGCAATTCTCGGCATGGACGAACTTAGTGAAGAAGACAAACTCATCGTCCACAGAGCCAGAAGAATACGTCTGTTCCTTTCACAGAATTTCCATGTAGCGGAACAATTCACCGGACAACAGGGAAGTTTCGTGAAAGTCGAAGATACAGTAAAAGGATTCAAGGAATTGTTGGAAGGTAAATACGACGATTTACCGGAAGACGCGTTCAGGCTTGTCGGCCGCATCGAAGATGCAATCGAAAAAGCCAAGAAAATGATGTAATAGGAGAAAGATATGAATATTGTTGTTGTCAACCCAGAAGGCGTTCTTTACAACGAAGAAGTAGATTCAGTAATAGTATCCAGTTCGAACAACGGAGATTATGAGATTCTTCCGAATCACGTTTCGATTATCTCGACAGTCGACACCGGATATATCAAACTAATCCAAGACAACTGGACTTATTTCGTAGTGATAATCAACGGCGTTGTGGAACAACACGATAATCAGATAACGGTCATAGCGCATGATGCCTATATCGGTGATACCAAGGAAGAAGCGCTCGAAAATTTGACCAGGATACGTCACGACAGAATGGAAGAAAACAAAAAGCGCAACATCGAATTGGCAAAAGCCGAACAAGAACTGCAGAAACAAATCAGACTGTCTGGCGCAGGACATGTATAGGAGTATGACAATGAAATTCAGAAGATTCGAAGTAGTAAGCAAATATGACAAAGCTGATGTTACTTTACCGGAGCGAAAGACAAAAGGCAGTGCCGGATATGACTTGTCCGCGGCTGTGAGTGTCAAGATCCCTCCAAAAGAGATCGGCTTTATTCCGACAGGTGTCAAAGCGATGATGCCTGATGATGAAGTTTTGCAGGTATATCCGAGAAGCAGCCTTTCTTTCAAGAAGAAACTGATTAAGGCAAACAGCGTCGGAATCATTGATTCGGATTATTATAACAATCCGGATAATGAAGGGGAAATCATCTTGATTCTTTACAATTTCGGCCAAGAGGAAGCCGTAGTCGAAAAAGGCGAGAGAGTTGCGCAGGGAGTTTTCATGAAGTATTACACTGTCGATGACGACAATTCAAAAGTCAAAAGACTCGGAGGTTTTGGTTCCACAGGGGACTAAAACCTTTTTTCATGCATTTCACATGCGTTTTTCCTTGATTTATTCGCTAAAATTTGGTAAAATAATTGAGCCATAACAAATACACACACCTAGGAGCGATTTGTCGTGAGCCCAAGTGGTGGCAATAGCGAAGATTAGGTGGAGGTATAAATCAAAAGGAGGAAACAAAATATATGGGAATCATTTCAATGAAATCATTATTGGAATCCGGTGTTCACTTCGGACATCAAACTAGAAGATGGAACCCAAAAATGGCAAAATACATCTATACTTCTAGAAACGGAATCCACATTATCGATTTACAAAAAACCAGCGATTGCATCGACATAGCCTACAAGGCGTTGTTCGATATCGCATCCGAAGGTGGCCGAGTATTGTTTGTCGGAACGAAGAAACAAGCTCAAGATCCGGTTGTAGAAGCTGCGACCCGTTCGGGACAGTATTATGTAAATCAACGTTGGTTAGGTGGAACGTTGACCAACTTCAAAACAATCAAACGTTCAATCAAGAAACTTCAAGATCTTTACAAAATGGAAGAAGACGGAACTTTTGGGGTATTACCTAAAAAAGAAGTCATCGGCTTAAGAAAAGATATGGCCCGTCTGGAAAAATTCCTTGGCGGTATCAAGGAAATGAAAAAGACTCCGGAAGCATTGTTCATAATCGATCCGAGAAAAGAAAAGAACGCAATCCTAGAGGCTAGAAAATTAAGCATCCCGGTATTCGGTATCATCGATACCAACTGTGATCCAGATGATGTAGACTTCATCATCCCGGCTAATGACGACGCACTCAGATCAGTAAGGCTGATCGTCAACAAATTGGCAGACGCTGTCATCGAGGCAAACGGTGGAGAAGGCGGATTCTTTGATGAAAACGAAAACAAAGAATCACAAGAACAAGCCACAGAAGGCAACCAAGACGAAAGCAAAGAAGAAGCTAAACCAAGACCAGCCAAGAAAGCGCCTAAACGTGTTGTTGTCAAAGTAACGAACACACAAGTCAAAGAAGAAACCGTCAAGAACGAAACCAAAGAAGAGCCTAAGGAAGCAGCCAAAGCTCCGGCTAAAGAAGAAACGAAAGTAGAAATCAAAGAAGAGCCTAAGGAAGCAGCTAAAGCTCCGGCTAAAGAAGAAACGAAAGTAGAAATCAAAAAAGAGTCGAAGGATGCAACCAAAGCTCCAGCCAAAGAAACTAAAAAAGAAGTGAAGAAAGAAGTCAAGAAACCGGAACCTAAGGTCGAAGCAAAAACGGTAAAGACTGAAGCAGTTGAAACTAAAGAAGTTGTTGAAGAGACAAAAGCTGAAGTTGTCAAGGAAGCTAAACCGGCAGTTGATTTGGAATCCATGACCGTCGCTGATTTAAGAGCAATGGCAAAAGAAAATAATTTGACAGGTTACTCAAAGCTTAAAAAAGCTGAATTGATTGAAGAAATAAAAAAAGTAATTTAATGCTTGGGAGCTCTAAAGCTCCCTTTTAAAAGAAAATGTATACAATATTGTATTGATAAATGAAATATGATAATATATTTGTGAAATATTAGGAGGAAAATAATGCAAATTACCGCTCAATTAGTAAAAGAATTACGCGATAAGACCGGTGCCGGCATGATGGATTGCAAAAAGGCTTTGGTCGCTACCGATGGAGATATAGAGCAAGCAGTAACTTGGCTTAGAGAGAAAGGGATTTCAAAAGCCGAGAAAAAAGCTTCACGAATTGCCGCAGAAGGTATCTGTGACGTAAGAACGGATGGAAACAAAGCCATCTTATTTGAACTTAATTGTGAAACCGACTTTGTCGCAAAGAACGAAAAATTCGTCGCTTTGGTACAAAAAATCGGTGATGCATTGCTAAAGAGCGATGCCACTTGTACAGAATGCGCATTGGAAGTCGAAGTCGACGGAAAGACTTTGAAAGAGCTAATTCTTGAACAGGTTGCCGCTATCGGCGAAAACATCACATTCAGAAGATTCCAAGTCGTAAACAAAGAAGATAGTCAGGAATTCGGATATTATGTACATATGGGTGGAAAAATCGCCACTTTAACAGTGCTAAACAATTCCGATTTCGAAACAGCTAAAGACGTTGCTATGCACGTAGCCGCTTCAAATCCGACTTATCTGTCACAAAACGATATCTCAGAAGAAACCAGAAGACAAGAAACAGAAATTCTTAGAAACGAAGCTTTGAACGAAAATGCCGAATCAGCCAAACCGAAACCAGAAAACATCATTGAAAAGATGGTCATCGGCCGTTTGAACAAGAACTTCCAGGCAATCTGCCTGCTAAGCCAACCATTTGTAAAGAACCCGGATCAGACAGTTGAACAATATGTTAAGTCTAAAGGCGCGTCTGTCGCTTGGTTTGGGCGTTTGGCCGTTGGTGAGGGCGTTGAGAAAAAAGAAGAGAACTTTGCTGACGAAGTAATGAAACAAGTAGGATAAAAGGACATACTTTTGTCCTTTTTTTTAAAAAAAATAAGGAGGAGTTTTTATGGATAAGAAAAGAGTTATGATAAAACTTAGCGGTGAAGCTTTGGCCGGAGAAACCGGAATAGGAGTCGATCCCAAAACGGTTAAGGAAATCGCTGCGGAAATAAAAGCTGCACATGATTTGGACTTATGTGAAATTGGTGTCATAGTCGGTGGCGGAAACATATTCCGTGGAAAACTGGCCGATGAAATGGGAATTGAAAGATCCAGCGCTGATTACATGGGAATGATCGGTACGATTCTTAATGCCTTCGCATTGCAAAACTCCTTGGAAGCACTAGGCGTAGATACCAGAGTCATGACATCTCTGAATATTCCGGAAGTTGCTGAGCCTTATATTAGAAGAAAAGCCATATCGCATTTGGAAAAAAATCGAATTGTGATTTTTGGCGGAGGTACGGGAAATCCATATTTCACAACCGATACTACCGCCGCACTTAGAGCTGCGGAATTGGGAGCTTCAATAATCTACATGGCCAAAAACGGTACGGACGGAGTCTACGATTCCGACCCAAGAAACAATAAGAACCCAAAGAAATTTTTAACACTGACACATCGTGAGGTGCTCGAATTGAATCTGAACGTAATGGATTCGACTGCGGCTGCCATGTGTAAAGACAACAACATCGATATCTGCGTATTCGACATGAATGTCAAGGGCAATATCAAGAAAGCGATATTGGGAGAAAAAATAGGAACAATTATCTCGAACGGGGAGGGTAAATAATATGCCAGAAATGATTTTACTGGAAGCAGAAGAAAAGATGAATCATACCATCAATGCATTGCATAAGGAATTCGCGACTGTAAGAAGCGGTCGGGCAAACCCGAGAATGTTAGATGGTATCGAAGTAAATTATTATGGAGTTGATACACCGATAAACCAAGTTGCCAGCATTTCTGTGCCTGAAGCGACTCAAATCTATATCAAACCTTATGACAAATCTTTGGTTCAACAGGTAGAAAGAGCTTTGTTTGCAGCTAATTTGGGAATCACACCAATCAACGACGGAGCGGGAATAAGGCTTGTCCTTCCGCAATTGACAGAAGAAAACAGAAGAGACTCTGTCAAAGAGATTCATAAGATGGCTGAAGAATGTAAGGTTGCGATTCGTAATATCCGCCGTGATGCCATAACCCATTATAAAAGAATGGAGAAAGATTCGGAAATCACGGAAGATGATTTAAAATATTACGAGGATGAAGTTCAGAAACTGACCGATAAATTCACGGACAAGATAGATGAAGTCTTCAAAACAAAAGAAAAGGAAATAATGAGCATATAAGACTAGTGATAGTCTTATATTTTCTATCGGTTTTCAATCAACAGAAAAACATAGAATAATCACATGAAATATAGTATAATCTTTATGAAAGAGGGGAGTTGTTTCTATGAAAAAAAATATAACAGAAGAACTGATAATCCCTGAACATGTAGCTATAATCCTTGATGGTAACGGCAGATGGGCGAAAAGACGCCACATGCCAAGAACCTTTGGTCATCAAGTCGGCATTGAAAATATAAGGAAGATTACTTTGGCGGCTTCCGAGATGGGAATCAAGGCACTAAGTGTCTATGCGTTTTCCACGGAGAACTGGAAGCGGCCTAAAGATGAGGTGGACTTTCTTATGAAAATGCCGGGCGAGTTCGAAAAGAAGTTCAAAGACGACTTCAAGAAATTCGATGTCAAAGTAATGTTTTCTGGTAGAAAAACTCACCTAAGCAAGGAAAATCTGGAGATTCTCGAGAGGATCACAAGGAACACAAAAGACAGAAAGGGTATAATCCTCAATATCTGTTTTGATTACGGTTCTCATGCGGAGATCACGGAAGCGGTTAGAAAAGTTGCCCAAGAAGTCAAAGAAGGTAAAATCCAACCAAGCGACATTAAGCCGGAAGATATAGAAAAAAATCTATATACGAATGAATTACCGAAGCTGGATCTGTTGATCAGACCGAGTGGTGAAATCAGGCTTAGCAATTTCCTATTATGGCAAGCTGCTTATGCTGAACTATATTTTTGCAAAACGTATTGGCCGGCTTTTTCCAAGAAAGATCTTGAAAAAGCCATAATCGATTTCAACGAAAGAGAAAGACGCTTTGGAGGTCTTAAGAATAAGGAATGAAACAGAGAATAATCACAGGAACGATATTCGCAATCGTTCTCGGGGTAATTGTATATTTTGGAGCAGGGAATCTTGAATTCCTCTTTTCTGGTCTGTGCGTCATTCTGGCTACGATAGCATCATATGAATTCATGGCGATGATGACACATGGCCGCAAACGGAAGAAATACGATTTTCTATCTGTGAGTTTCACATTCTTCTTCGCACTGATGAGTGTGGTGCAGTTCACAAATCCGGATTATTACAAATATGTTTTCATTTTCCTGATTGGGATGATTCTGGTTTATGCTTTGGAATATATCATTCACCAGGATTTTACGAAGGAAGATTTAGGCGAACAGATTTTAACTGTTTTTTACACAAGTCTTGGATTCATCGCATTTGCATATTTAAGAAAAGTCAGCCTTGTGCTGATAATCTATCTGTTCTTGGTTTCGATGCTTACTGATGTTTTCGCATATTTTATCGGAATCAAGTTTGGCAAGCATCGTCTTGCGGAAAAAATATCACCGAAGAAAAGTGTTGAAGGCGCTGTCGCAGGGCTTATTATCGGCTCTGCTTTAGCAACTATATTTGCATATTTTTTCAATGTATTCAGTTATCCAATCTATTATGTCGCTCTCTTATCCATAGCTCTTTCCGCCATTTCACAGATTGGCGATTTGATTGCTTCCAAATTCAAGAGGGATGCGGGAATCAAGGATTACTCCCAGCTATTCCCGGGACATGGAGGCGTTTTAGACCGCTTTGATTCAAGCATGTTCGCAGCTATTTTCCTGATGTTGGCAAGTATAATTATTGGGAGTTTCTGATGAAAAACATATATTTGTTAGGGGCAACCGGCTCCATAGGAACACAAACAATCGAAATAATCAAAACATATCCGGATGAATTCGCTCTGAAGGCCGTATCCGGATATAATAATCTCGATCTGATTATCGAGATAGCCGAAACTTTCGACCTGGAATTGATTTCGGTCAAAAACAAAGAAGCAGCAGATAAACTGAAAGAACTGTATCCTGATACCAGAATTGCTTTTGGTGAAGAATCTCTTGTCGAATTGGCCACTATGAATCCCGAAGATAAAAACGGAGTATTGATAAACGCATTGGTCGGCATGGTCGGACTTAAACCGACTATCGAAGCTATCAAAATAGATAGAACTGTTCTGTTGGCGAACAAAGAAACTTTGGTTGTGGGAGGACATTTGATAAAAGCATTATTGAAACAACATAATTCGCATATATATCCGATTGATTCCGAACACAGCGCAATCTGGCAAGCTTTGAACGGAGAAAACATTTCGAAAGTCAAAAAACTGATCATCACCGCATCCGGAGGGTCTTTCCGGGATCTGTCAAGAAGACAATTGGAGAATGTTACTGTCAAAGACGCACTTGCCCATCCCAATTGGAACATGGGAAACAAGATCACAATCGATTCCGCAACGATGATGAATAAGGGGTTCGAAATCATCGAGGCCGTATATCTGTTCGATGTGGATATCGATGATATCGAAGTCGTTATCCATCGCGAAAGCATAATTCATTCCATGGTTGAATTTGTCGATTCATCAATAATCGCACAACTTTCGAACCATGATATGAAATTGCCGATATCATACGCGATGTTTTATCCCGATAGAACAAATAATTTGACAAAAAGTTTAGATTTGATACAATGTAAGCAGCTCAGTTTTGAAGCGGTGGAACCATCGCGTTACCCTTGTCTAAAATATGCGATAGACGCATATAAACAAGGCGGTAGCATGCGGACTGTTCTGAACGCCAGCAACGAGGCGGCTGTAGCTCTCTTTTTAAGAGAGAAAATATCGTTTTTGCAGATAGAGGAAATCATTAAGACGGAACTAAAAAGACATAAACCGATCGCATTTCCTGATCTTGAGACAATATATAATATAGATAAAGAAGTCAAAACGGCTATTTATTCTATATACGAGTAGATGGGAGAACTTTTATGCTAATTACCATGAGTATTTTATCGACCGCCTGGTACATTCTGTTATTTCTGATTGTACTCAGTGTTGTAATCTGTATACATGAATTGGGGCACTTCCTATTCGCGAAGAAAGCTGGAATTCTATGTCATGAATTTTCTTTCGGAATGGGGCCGAAACTATGGAGCAGGAAATTCGGAGAGACCGTATTTTCTATTAGAGCCATTCCTTTCGGAGGATATGTTTCAATGGCCGGCGAAGAGATAGAAGCTGAAATCATCCAAGTCGGCAAGAAAATCCGTTTGGGCTTTGATAGTTCACAACAGGTGAACCGAATCATCATTGATCCGAACAATGTCAATTATCATGATTTTCTTGAAATCACCGTTACCGATTTCGATCTTTCTAGCGGACCCGACGAAAGATTATACATCAACGAATATACGGTCAAGAGAAACGCAATGTATGTCATGGATAAAAAACAGATCCAGATAGCGCCTAAAGACAGAAGTTTCACATACAAATCTAAACTACAAAGATTCCTTACCGCTGTCGGCGGACCTTTGATGAATTTTGTTTTGGCGATCGTGGTTTATATTGTGATTGCATTCATGACCGGTGTTCCTAATGTTCAAAGTACCGAAGTGGGATATGTTCAACAGGATATGCCAGCATATAATGTGATACAGCCTGGGGATATAATCAAATCGATCAATGGTGTGGATGTGACTTCGTGGCAGGGTACTGAGCATTCCATTTCAGCCGAGTTATCGCATTTGAGTACTTCGTATACAATCGTCGTCGAAAGAAATGGACAGGAAGTTCCTTTGACGCCGATAGAACCTCAGTATATTTTCTACGGTCTGGGTTTCACATCCGAAGTCGGAACCGACAAACTTATCATAGGAACCCCGCTTTATCGTAATTCCGAACTTTTGCCCGGAGATGAAATCGTCAGTATCGACGGCAAGACTTTCGCAAATTGGAGCGCAGTCATCACTTTCGCAGAAAACTATACGGCTGGATCAACCAAAGATCATCCGACTACGATTGTAGTTAACAGGGATGGAACCGAAAAAACCATTACATATGTGGCTTTCAGTCAGAAAGTTGTCGCTGCGCTTGGTTATAACATTTTCTATCAAAGAATAGGTATCACAAGCACTGACAAATTCAGTTTCTTCGGGGCTTTCGCGGTAGCCGGAGAAAGGTTCTGGTCTGCGGGATCAACAATATTCAAGACTTTAGGCGTACTGATATCTTCAAACCAGGTACACTTATCCGATCTTTCAGGATTTGTGGGAATATTCACACTTACTAAAGACGCGGCAGCTCAAGGATTCATTTCGCTTTTATCATGGGTCGGATTATTGAGCGTCAATCTCGGTATTGTCAATTTACTACCGATACCAGCTTTGGATGGTGGTAGAATAGTCTTCATCGGATATGAGCTAGTGACCGGAAAAAAACCAAACCAGAAATTCGAAAATGCACTTCATACAATAATGTTTTTCCTTTTGATCGGATTACTTATCTATGTCACTTACTACGATATCTTACGGTTAATTGGTATTAGATGAGGTTTAAGCAGCAAATGGATTAAATTCAAGCCGGGTTTCTAAGCCCGGCTTTTATTATATGATATGTAAAAATTTATTTTGAAATTACAAAATCACATTTATTATAAAACGCTAAAAATAGATGTATCTAAAGGGTCGCGATTTATTTACGAAATGTCATAATTACAGTAAAAAATGATTGACAAGAAATTTTTGCTGTGATAAAATATATAAGCGCGTAAATGAGCACACGTGCAAGGAAAAAGCGGTCTTTGAAAACTAAACATATGCAGAATAGAACGACAAAAA
>CAYZPL010000008.1:0-15821 GCA_964480415.1 uncultured Candidatus Izemoplasmatales bacterium | reverse complement strand
GTAATGTTCTTGCTGGCAAAGTATGCAACAGGAAGCGACATTAAAGAACCAACCAGACTACCTAGAAAAGCCATCTGTATCGTTTCAAGAATCTTTTGGAACGCTACGCTCATATATGACCAATCAATCGGGAAATAATCTCTGATAACTGATAGTGGCCCACGCCTGAAATCCAAGAATCTTTGGATTATGACCCCAAATGAAAAGTCCGTAGTAGTCGCGGAAATAATCGTCAAAGCCACAACAATTATGACGATATAAGGAAATATCGGTTTGGGTGGTTTGATATCTGTTCCATCAGCTAAAGGAATTCTCGCTGGAGCGAACCAGTGCACGACTCCTAAAATAGAAAGCCATATCCAGTTTGGTACATTCTTTATGAAATACCATAACCAATGCGGCAAATTACTGAAGAAATACTTTAACCAACGAGGTAAATTGCTGAAGAAATATTTTAACCAATGCGGTAAATTACTGAAGAAATACTTTAGCCAACGAGGTAATCTTACAATAACGAACCAGATCCAGCATGGAATTTTTACAAAAAGAATTTTCAACAAGAATACGATTCCAAAGAACAATTTCTTGATCAAGTTCCAGATTCCAATAATAACCCTCTTGAAAAATCTCCCGGTTTCTATAATAGAAATCCATATCCAGTGCGGGATATTCTTTATGAAATACCAAACCCAGTGTGGTAGCCGGACAAAGAATTGTTTGGTTATATGTAAAATTCCCGTGAATAATTTCTTAAGAAAATCAATAATCTTCATAGTTATTCACCCATTATGTCGTCATTTGTCAGATCACGTCCGTAGATTTCTTTCAACAGGTCATTGTCAACAGCCGTCGCAGGACCATCAAATATGATTCTTCCTTCCTTAATTCCAATGACTCTTCTCGCATATTTCAGTGCCATATCAACGTGATGCATATTGGTGATGACAGTAATGTTCATTTGCTTGTTTACCTTTTCAAAGTCACGCATAACCTGCGTGGCTGTTACGGGGTCCAGGGAAGCCACAGGCTCGTCCGCAAGTATGATTTTCTGATCCTGAGCCAAAGTTCTTGCAAGGGCGACTCTTTGCATCTGTCCACCTCTTAAATGGTCAGCACGAGAATATGCCTTATCCAATATACCCAGCTTATTCAGTGCGTTCAATGCAATAATCTTATCACGTCTTGAATACATTCCTAAAAGAGTTCTGAAAATACTGATTTCAGCTACTCTGGCAGCCAAAACATTCTTTAGCACGGAGGTTCTCAGAATCAAATTGAAAGATTGGAAGACCATGCCGATTCTTCTGCGGAATCTTCTAAGCTTCTTCCCTCTCAAAGTTTCATCTACCACTATGCCGTCTACTGTCAAAGTACCAGTTGTGGTTTCGTGCATCTTGTTAATTAACCTAATAAAAGTTGATTTCCCTGCCCCACTTAGTCCGATCACGGCGATGAATTCGCCCTGTTCGATTTCGACATTAATTTCTTTTAGGGCTTCGACTCCGTTTGGATAAGTCTTCCCTACATTCTCAAATTTAATCATTTGATGCTCCTTTATTTAAAAAAATAAGGCTTGTTCGAAAACAAGCCTTTCGTGTAAAACTGATTATTGTCCGGCTGTTAATGCCGCTGCTTGTCTAGCTCCATCATAATCAGAGTCAGTTACAATTACATATCCTTCATGTGAGTAAACAGCTTCGATATCTTTACCAACTTGAAGTTGTGCTAATGCTAAGTAAGCTTGTTGGATGTCTGTAATTTGATCAGCTGTAAGATTGACTGTACTAACAGAAATAGTATCATTCATGATATTCTTTGTAACACCGATTACATCTGTCATATTCCAGATTGAGTCGCTCATGCCATATGTACCAGTCCAGTCATCAGCATAGTCTCTACGTGCGTCTGCATACATTGTAGCAACGTCGCAAGTGCCTGATGCCAAGTCAGCTATTGCACCACCGTATCCGCCAGGGTTAACAGTTGCATGTGTAAGATCATCATAAGTCTTACCAAAGTTATCTTCTAACCAGATATCCGGATAGATATAGCCTGATGATGAAGTTGAAGATTGAATACACCAAGTCAGGTCTTTAACATCGTCCCAAACAAGTGTATCTCCAGCATTGACTTTGGCAGCTACCGTTCTTGCTGCTGTAGTTGTTCCAGCAACGATCAAACCTTTGTAGTATGCAACCTGATTTGTTGGGTCACTTGTTGTAGGTTTGTTGTTGTTCCAGTCTACAGGATTGGTGCTGTCGTTATTAAGACCGCCTCTGGTAGCTGCCAAAATAACTTCAACAGGGCTATCTGTTTTATCTTTGTACTCTACATAAGTACCTCCAGGCAAATAAGCGATGTCAGCAGTTCCTGAATATAATGCTTGTCCTGCCGCTTCATAAGTGGAACTAACCATTATGTTAACTTGTCCTACATCAAAGCCTTCAATAGCCAACATGCTTTTCAATGCTGCAGCTAATGGAGCAGTGATTGTCAAAATCTCATCTGCAGGTCTTGATGGAACGAAATAAACATTCAACTCATCAACATGATTTGGATTCGTTGTTGTAGTGGTTGCTGAGCCGCATCCTACAAGAGCAACTGCTAGTAATAAGAGTGTTGCTAAACCTAATAATTTTTTCATTTTTTCCTCCCTATTTTTTTGGTAAATCTTAGAACCTATAAACATTCTATTATATTTCGCTTTCGAAATCAACGGTGTTTTTCTTTTTTCGCAAATTTTTTTCATTAATTATGAAAGTGTAATTTTTATGTGAATTTAGATGTTTTAACAAATTTATATAATTTAGTAATCATATCTATCTGAAATCACTCACATTTCGAATTATTTTTAATCCAAATGCGATGCATCATAAATATTATTTCCGCTTCATGCAATTATAATAAAAGTCTCACCCTTAGGTTGAGACTTTTAGCTTATTCATCGTCAATTTTCGATTATGGTAATATAGCATAAGATCGGTAAAAACCATAAGTGCGTTGATAATGTATAGAACGATGACGAAATCGAGATTGAAAAATATCTTATGCAAGATACCGAACAAATATCCTATAAACACGATATATAGAAACAACTGACTCTTTCCCTCTATGCTTTTGCTTTTGATGCTTTTGTAGATGGCTGTCGGCCATGCGAAACCGAAACAGACCAACATGCCTATTTCGAAAACACTCATTTTTTCACCCCATATTCCATATATTCTTTGATAGCTCCGTCAAACTTATCTATTTCAAACAAGAGACCGATTAGTTCCTTATGATAAGGAATGAATTCCTTTGTATCGATCATATCCATTATTTCAGCTTTGCTGGCCCACTTGACAGCCTTTACTTCTTCTTCCTGTAGTTTCAATTTTGAAAGTTCAACATTTTTTCTGATTACATAATAATCGTCAAAGCCATATTTGAAATTAATGGTTAAGTTCGCTCTGATTGATGAAAAGTCCAAATCAAGTCCGATTTCTTCAAGCAACTCTCTATGAGCCGCTTGTCGGGAATCTTCCCCAGTATGGGCGCTACCGCCGCAAGTCAGATCCCACAGGTTCGAAAACCCTTCTTTGAACGGTTGCCTTTGTTGGATAAGCATCTTATTTTCATTGTTGAGGACACAGATGTGGATAACCAGGTGATAATCCCCGGGATTTATATCACTTCCTCTCACTATCGTCTTGTCATTTTTGATTCTGTTAAGGTCGTAAACATCCCAAATCTCCATAAGCGCTCCTTTTTATTTCATATTGTTTTTTAAATGCAAACTTTTTTAATCATCCTATTTATTATATAATAATTCTTGAAGATGTGTGCAAAAACGTTTTATTATTTTATTGTTCGGGAGAAACCATGGAGAGATTTTCTGGAAGTATAATCAAAAGGAAGTTTTTAGTGATAATTATTGTCTTGATTATCGCTTTTTTGTCAGCCGCTGTTATGAACAGGGTGTTCATAAATTATAACAACGCCGACTACCTGCCGAGCGATACCGAAACCGCCATCGGACTCAAGATCATGGATCAGGAGTTCGGATTGAGCGGCAACATCCTGCTTATGGTAAGCGATATCGACAAAACATCCGCAGTGAGTCTATTAACAGAGATAAAAGGAATAAATGCAATCATCAGTGCTTCGTTCAATCCTGATTCCGAAGAATACTACAAGGATGGCAATGCCTTATATGTCATCATGATTGATGGAGGAAATTATTCTACTGTCACAAAGAGCGTCATATCCCAGCTGGATACAATTGTCGCATCGCACGGTTACGAAGCTACATATGGCGGAAGCGCCGTCGAAACACTGACGCTTATGAATGCCATCACGAAAGAGATACCGTATGTGCTTGTGATATGCGTAGTGCTCGCGTCCATTATTCTGATTCTGACTTCCACTTCCTGGATCGAACCTTTCCTGTTTCTGTTCGTATCTGGTGTCGGCATCATCATCAACAGAGGTTCGAACATCATGTTCGGTCAGGTTTCCTATATCACGAATTCCATAGCGGCAATCCTGCAACTTGCTTTGTCAATGGATTACGGCATAGTACTATTGCATATGTATCATGAAAAACAGAAGGAATTCCCTGATAACAAACAAGCTTTGAAAGCAGCGATGGTTCAGGCATTCAATCCTATCAGTGCATCGGCGCTTACGACCATCGCTGGTTTAATGGCGCTCTTGTTCATGACTTTCAGAATCGGTTTCGACATCGGCATCGTGCTTTCCAAAGGAATTCTGATCTCAGCGATCCTGGCTTTCACGTTGTTTCCGGGAATCATTCTGATATTCGATAAACTGATGCATAAGACGCGAAAAAAACCGATTGTGCTTAAGAGTGGTTTCCTTGCCAGGATAACCTTGAAAAATCATTTCATGATCATCGCACTGGCATTGATAGTAATCATCACTGGCGGCATCCTGATGGCTTTCAACACCTATTCGTTCAACGATTCAAAATTCAATATGAATGCCATAACCGATACGTTCGGATACAACAACACTTTGGTCATATTGTATCCCAACGCAAACGACAGTCTTAATATAGACAAACAGAATCAGCTACAGACGGAATTGACCGATTATAAAATAGATGGGAAACCGATTCTGTCGGGGTTCACTTCCTATGCCGATACTGTCTACGTGCCGCTTTCAGTCAATTCTGTCAGCGATATGCTAGGCGCTGATCAAGCGAGCATATCAGATTTGTTCGCTCTTTATCATGTCTATCAGGATAAAAATGATTATGAGATGGATTTCGACACTTTTGTCAAGTACGTCTCTTTCCTGGTCGTGAATGACAATACGGTCTCACAATATATGGATCAGGATACCAAAAATGTTGTGGCGATGCTTCAGACTTTGGAAAGTCTTACCAAGACGAAGCTCGATTATCAAAACATGTTTGATGAGATAAATTCAATCATTCCTAATAACACAAGCGGTTTCGATGCTTTGTCGATTCAACAGGCATACGGATTATACAGCCTCGACAACAGACAAATCCAGAATCCAAGTGTGGATTTCCGGGACATGCTTGATTTCATCATTCAGAGCTCGACACAGAATCAACTGGTGAGCTCTATGATAGACTCTAGCACTCTGACTTCTTTGGAACAATTGAAAACCGGTATCGACGAGTTGCTGCAGCCAGTAACACAAGCGGAATTTCAGGCCAAGATGCAGGATCAGTATGGTATGACTATCACCAATTTCGAAGTCAATGTCATCTATACTTTCTATTTCAATCAATTGGGAATACCTGTAGAAGATACGATTCCTTATATCAATATCCTCAACATGTTGGTTGAGCAGAACGAGATCACCGACGAGACACAAAGGGCGACGATCACCCAATATTACAACACCTGTCAGGATTATGTTCTTCAAAATTATGATTATACGGATTTCATTCCAGCGCTCGGTAGCGTAATAACCGGTCTGACGGGCACCATTGAAAATATTCCTGTCTCGACCGGGGCCGTAGAACAATTGTATGTCCTTTATTTCTATGCGAATAATTTAATGCCGGATACAAAACTGACCGGTGGCGAATTCGTAAACTATCTGGTGGACAAAACCGGTAACGACGATTTCATTTCCAATTATCTGGGTACGGATGGTATAAAAATGCTTGAGGATTTCCAGCGTGTTGTAACCAGATTCGAAGACATCAGTCCTTTGAATTATCAGCAGATGTCAGCCACGCTTACAAATCTTCAGGAAAGCATCCAGACGCTTGATATATCATCTTCCATATCGGAGGATCTTGTGGCGGGAATCTATGCCAAATATGCCATCTCGGAAGATCTAGGCTATGCTGAACCTATTCCGGCAGAGCTGCTTCTCGGCTTTCTTTCAAACAATATGAGCACAAACACTTTGATCTCGGACAGTTTGACGCAAAGCGACAAGAGTTCGATTTCACAAGGTATCGCCGTCTTGAATGAAACCAAAGATCTACTTGTCGGGAAAACTTATTCAAGAATCATCATCAATGTCGATTTGGCCACAGATGACGAAAATTCATATAATTTTGCCAGGTATTTAAGCGCTTTGGTGAAAACAGATTTCGGCAGCAATACCTATGTCGCCGGCGAAATCATGTCGACGATGGATCTGAGAGACTCCTTCCACCATGACGTTATTGTCATATCAGTATTGTCGGCACTCGCCATTTTGGTAATAATAATGCTGATATACAGATCCTTATCGATACCGGTTCTTTTGGTAGTCATCATCCAAGGCTCGATATGGGTTGCCATGTCCTTCGCCTTCGTCAGTGGCAACAAGCTTTTCTTCATGAGTTACATCGTGGCCAACTGTATCCTGATGGGTGCCACGATCGACTATGGCATTTTGATTTCCTCCAGGTATATCGAATCAAGATTGACCCATGACAAAGCCAAATCGATCGAACTTGCCTTGAGAGGAGCCCTGCCGTCGATATTCACCTCGGGAACCATTCTGGTAATCTGTGGTTTCACTGTTTACTTCGTGTCGACGCAGACATCGATTTTGACAGTCGGAATCCTGCTTGGCGTGGGTACGACCTGCTCACTCTTGATGGTGCTTTTCGCCTTGCCTTCATTCCTTTATCTGCTTGACCGTTTAATCTTGAAAACTACGTACAAAACCAAAAATATCCAAGACAAAAAACTCTGACGATATTTCCAAGTGACAATAAAAAAATTCAGATTTCATTCTGAATTTTTTTTATAATTTCTCAAGTCCTTCTTCATTCAACAGATAAATGTCGTCAAATACGTTCTCGATGAAACTCCGGTCATGACTGACGCAGATTATCGCGCCTTTGAACGACAACAACAATTGATGGACTATCGGGATGCTCAATGGACTCAGGTTTCTTGTCGGCTCATCAAGGATTAAAACATTGTGACCTTCATATACCATCTTAAGCAATAACAGTTTCGCCTTTTGACCACCGGAAAGCTTCTTCCATTTATATAGCATCTCCTCTCTTGTGAATTGGAGTGCTCCCATCATTTTTCTGACTCTTGCTTGTTTCTCTTTGTCTCTCGGATCGATGATTACCGAAAGCGCGCTTTTCTCAAGATCGATCTGATCGTCATAATCCTGAGCCATGTAGCCGACGTTTAGGTTCGGTTTGTCCTTTATCTGCGACATGATATCTTTTAGGAGTGTCGTTTTTCCAGAACCATTGTCTCCGATTATGCAGATTTTCACCGGACCTTTTAATAACAGATTGATATTACGGGACAACACCATTTCTGCTATTTCCAAAACATCTTTGTGGTAGTCCACTACGACACGATTGTTCGGCATCTCTATTGAATCATCGAAAAAAAGATCTATTGATTCTTCGTATTCGGGGATATCCAGAAAGTTTTCCTTTTCTTTTTTAAATCTTTTTTCCGTCGATTTCAATGATTTCATCTTCTTTGCCAGCAGTCTTCCCAATGTCGGATTTCTCACGGCTTGGTTCTGTTGGTGTTCGACTTTCTGATATACCTGTCTGAATTTCTCAAGCTTCTTCTTCAAGTTGCTTCTTTGTTTTCTGGCGATCATTTCTCTTGACATCAAAGACAGGTTTCGTTTTTCTTTATATTCCTGATATCCGCATTTTTCGAAATAGGTCTCTGCTTTCTGTTTTTTGTGTATCTGGACCAGATGGATGATTCCGTTAGCGGTGTTTTCGAGCAATGTCTCGTCATGGGAGATGAAAAGGATCGGTCTCGTTTCACTGGATATGAAGTCCTCTAAAAAGAGAATCGTGTTCAGATCAAGGTCGTTTGTCGGTTCGTCCAGCAATAATACCTCGGGATTTCGCAGCAACAGTTTGACAAGTCCCAATTTGACTATCTCACCACCGCTGTATTCATTGATTTTCTTGGTTTCGTCGAACAGTTCGTGATTGAAATTGACATATTCCAGAGTCCTGTCCACCAAAGCCAGCAATGCATACATCTCCGCATCCGGAACGTCATCTGGATGGTTTTTGATCAGATAATCGGTGACGTTCACGTCCCGCCAAAAGGGATCAAGCGCCTGCGGAAGGTATCCGAGCCTGTTCTTATGTGTTTGGATTGTACCTGTGATCTCTACATAAGGAAGTTCATGACCCATGATCGCTTTCAGCAACGTGCTTTTGCCGTTGCCTTCCAAACCGATTACGGCGAATTTGTCTCCAGCATTAAGAACGAAAGACAGATTGTCAATCAATTCCCTGTCTTCCTGTTTCTTCTTTATCGAAAGATTTTTGATTTCCAACATGATTGACTCCTTACACATACTTCAATATAGATTCTAACATTTACACCCGGGTAATTCAATTCCCGGCAAATAAAAAAGGAACTTAAGTTCAGTTCAAGTCCCTGTAATTTTTTAATTTTGGGTGTAAACCAGATTCCAGACGATGCCGAATTTGTCCCGGACGATACCGATATCGTGACCGACGGGAGTTTTGACGATACCGGTCAAAACCTCGCCTCCCTCCGTCATCTTATCGAATGTCGAAACCAATTCTTCTCGTGAATCGAATTCGACAGATATCGCAAAGCAATCGTGATATTTCTCCTGATTGGTATCCGCCAGATAAAGGTGGAAGTCATGGATTTTCATTTCGCCATGCATAACCTTGCCGATAAGGTCGGGATCATCAGTCTTATGTTCATCGTATCTCTCCAGTGAGATCTTCTGTCCTCCGAACACCTCGGTATAGTAATCATATGCCTTTTCAGCATCTCCGTTATAATCCACATAAAGCGCAACTTTCATAAAAATCTCCCTTTCCCAATGACTGGTTTTTCTCTGCCTGATTTATAGAACTTCTCATAGCTTGAAATCCAATTATCATATATAATATAATATCCAAAAAAGATTTTCCAGACCTTTTGCGATATTTATTATTATAATTTTTGCTTTGATAGGTCAGGAAATATATAGTATAATAATTACTGTCATAAACTAAGGAAGGATGTGAGACGATTTGAAATCATTTCGCAAGGAACTTTGGTTCCATACCGAAAAAAGAAGGGAATTCATCAACATAACTCCGGAAGTTGTCCAGGCAATTAAGGAAAGCGGAGTTTTGGAGGGGCTTGTTCTGGTCAACGCCATGCATATCACCGCTTCCGTTTTCATCAACGACGATGAAAAAGGATTGCATAACGATTTCGAAAAATTTCTGGAGAAGGTCGCACCGGAAAAACCGTATTCGCAATATCAGCACAATGGTTATGAAGACAATGCCGACGCTCATATCAAGAGACAACTGTTCGGCAGGGAAGTCGTCTGCGCTATCACCAAAGGCAAACTCGATTTCGGACCTTGGGAACAGATCTTCTACGGTGAGTTCGATGGCATGAGAAACAAGAGAGTACTGATAAAAATAATCGGTGAATAATATAGAGAGGGAAGATAATTATGAATGAGACAATGAATATTTTGAACAATAGAACAAGCGTAAGAGTTTTCAAAGACCAGAAAATCGAAAAAGAGATCCTGGACAAGATCATCGACGCCGGTTTGCACGGCGCATCCGCAGGGAATCTCCAACCAATATCGATAATCAAGATCGAAGACAAGGAAAACAGCCAGTGGTTCGTTGACCACGAGATGCAGTCGTTGATCGCCAAAGCACCGCTCAACCTGCTCTTCTGTCTGGATTTCCACAGACTGAAAAAATGGAGCGAGCATCACAAAACACCTTTTGTGGCCGACAAGAGTTTCCGCCATTTCTGGGTGGGATTCCAGGATGTTATCATCGCAGCCCAGACTATCGAAACCGCCGCCAACTCTTATGGCATCGGTTCTTGTTATATCGGTACAACTGTCGATATGATGGGAGAAATCAAGAAAAGATTCAATCTTCCTCAAGGAGTCATGCCTGTGGTATTGCTTTCGATGGGCTATCCAAAAACCGAAAGAAAAGTCGCTGCGAAATTATCAAGGGATATCGTGGTCCATGATGAAATCTATCATGAGCCAAGCATCGAATTCATCGAGGAGGAATATCACAAGAAATACGGTGACGACGTTTTGGAACTCAATGAAGAAAGAATCAAATACTATCTTGATACCGTCAGAATCGTCGAAGGCGAGGACAAGGTCCAAGAAGTCAAGGAATATCTCGAATCAAAGAAATTCGTCGAAAGACCGGCCAGATATTTCGTATACCATTATCAAGCAAGGTGGATGGCATCCGACAACACCGGCATGCTAGACGTGCTCGCGAACGATGGATTCATTTGGGCTAATCGTATGAACCATCCCGAAAACGTCTCCGAGGAATAAGCCAAAACAAAAGCCCCATGCTTATGCTGCCAAGCTTAAGTATGAGGCTTTTTATATTTTTATCTTGTTATTCGTATGTATGTAGATATATTTCCAGGTTGATCTTGCCATTGATCACCATGACTCCTTCGTCCGCCAATCTTTCCATCTGTTCGAAAAGTCCTTCTCCCTTAAGGCTGATCTCGCCTTTTGAATTTATCACCCGGTGCCATGGAAGATCATATTTTATCGTCAGAGAATGTAAGATCCGCGATACCTGTCTCGAACCCCACGGGTTACCGGCACAATTTGCGATCTGTCCATAGGTCATTACTTTACCATTGGGAATCGACTTGATGATTTTAATAACATTTTCAGTGAACTCTGTCATATCCACCACCTCAAAAACTATTTTATCATAAAAGAAAAATCCAAGAAACAAGTCTTGGACTATTTTTATCTAGTAACCGATGAATACATCATGTTTGATATGCTCTTCAGTAACTCCGTTTTCTTCCAATAAACCTTTCAGGGCGTTGACGAACCCGGGACTGCCGGATAGATAATACATTCTACTGTTTTCATATTTCTTGGCGGCGTCACTGATGGCTTTTTGTGTCGGAGCGATGTCGGCTGCATATTCTATCTCCAGGCCCGGAAGCTTTTCGATCTCCTCATGGAACGGATAGCATTTGTCAAGTTCAGAATAAATCAAAAAGTCGTTCCTTTCCATGCTTTTTCTTTTTGCAGAAAACAACATCGAGCGAATCGGAGTTATTCCGATACCACCGGCGATCAAAACCGCCTTCTGGTCGTACTCGAAGGTGAAACTGCCTTTCGGTGCCGTCATCATGATTTCATCGCCCAAAGCCAAGTTCCTCAAGACCTTCTTGAAATCACTCGGAGTGGCGATGATTTTCGTGGCTATCCTTATGAAAGTTTCGGCTCCTGAAGAAGCGATGCTGAAAGCTCGTGTATTTCTACCCTGAATCTGATCGCTTTCAATTTTGAAAATCCCGAATTGACCTTCAGTGAAAACGAAATCGTTCGGCTTTTCGAAGTCAAAACTATAGTAATCATTCGCCAAATGTATCTTACTTATCAATTTGATTTTGTAATCTTTAGCTATATCCACTCTATCACCTCATTTTTATTATACTATTTACATGGACCAAACTCAATTAAAGAACTAAAAAATAGTTATTTGAGCAAAAATTCTTCAAGAAAACAATCCATATGCAGTATTTGAATATATTATAAGCAAATGTTAGCGGTTTCCATCGCATATGCAATATAATATAGGTAGAGGTATTCAGAAGGGAATGAGATTGTCTATGAAAAAGAATGTTGGTAAACTGGATGGAATCATCCGTTATGCTCTGGGAGCGGCTTTGATCATACTTGCGATTTTCACGTATTGGTGGTTGGCAATTATCGGTGTTGTTCTAGCTGCGACTTCTGCATTTGGAGTGTGTATGTTCTATAATATATTCGGTATTGACACAACCAAGAAACAAGACCGTGATGAAGAAACTAAAGACTAACTTTCAAAGTTAGTCTTTTTTTTTGTAATATATGTCATGTTATTATCTTTTCCACGTGCTCCTGATACCAGACGTTTACGGCGTCGTGATTCTGTTTAGATATTCTGATTATTTTATGATTTCCGGCTCCTTGAAATCATAGCCGTCCAATTCTACCGTGACTTTTGCCATTACCTCGTCCACTAAAGGTTTATCGGCTTTATCGCGTTTGACCGATGCTATTCTATCCACTTCTTCGATACCGTGTATCACCTTTCCAAAAGCTGCGTAGGCATTGTCCAAATGCGGTGAAGCCATATGCATGATGAAGAATTGTGAACCTGCTGAATCAGGATGTCCTGATCTTGCCATGGAGATCACTCCTCTTTCATGTTTCAGTTTGTTTTCGAATCCGTTGTTGGCGAATTCTCCCTTGATGTCATATCCAGGGCCTCCCATGCCGTTCCCTTCGGGATCTCCACCTTGAATTACGAAATTCTCGATAACTCTGTGGAAAGTGAGTCCGTTGTAGAACCCCTTCTTTATAAGACTTATAAAATTGTTCACTGTGTTGGGTGCCACTTCAGGATAGAGCTCAATCCTCATGATACTTCCACTTTCCATTTCTATCGTTACTATTGGATGTCTCATATAATTATTTCCTTTCTCAATATCTTCTGAATTCAATATTATTGTATCATAAAAATGTGTTATTCAGCTATTGTTTGCGTGAGATTGACGTATTTTTAGTGACTGGCTGAAAATCTTGATGCTATAAGATTGATTAGCAGCCGGAAATATAATATAATAAATTAATTTTGTATCAAATTCAATCAGATAAAAGGCAGTGATCAAAGTGCAGGAAATATTAATTGAAAATGAGATTTCTCGCGAATACAGAGAAATCATCGAACAAAGCAAAGCGCGTTTCATGAAAAACGCTTATCCGAGTCTGAAAGAACGGATCGATGTTCTAAACAGATTGTTGGAATCGATAGATGCTCACGAACGAGATATCTTTGCAAGCCTTAGGAAAGATTTGGGCAAGCACGAGTTCGAAGCATATACGACCGAAGTGTCGCTTGTCAAAGCGGAGATATCGGTGTTGAAGAAAAAACTCGGAAAGTGGATGAAACCGAAAACGGTCAAAACTCCGATAATATCAATCGGTGGAAAAAGTAAAATCATCAAGCAGCCAAAGGGTGTCGTGCTGATCTTTTCACCGTGGAATTATCCCTTTCAATTGACCATGGTTCCGCTGATATCAGCCATCGGTGCCGGTAACAACGTGATAATCAAGACCTCTCCATATTCACTAAACACCACAAGAATTATGAAACAGATAATCTCGGAATGCTTTGAGCCCGATCAAGTATATCTTGTCGAAACGAATCTACATAACGATGTAGATATCGCTACCGATCTGCTCAACCATTCATTTGACCACATCTTTTTCACAGGCAGCACGAAAGTAGGCAAAATGGTCTACCAAGCCGCAGCCAAACATCTGACGCCTGTCACTTTGGAACTTGGAGGCAAGAATCCTGTGATTGTCGATGAATCCGCCAATCTGAAACTCACGGCGATGCGCATGGTTTGGGGCAAGGCTATTAACAGCGGCCAAAGTTGCATAGCGCCTGACTACCTTTTGGTAAAAAGCAATGTCAAAGAGGAATTGGTCAAGGAAATCGGAAAAGCGATCGAGAGATTCTACAATGATGACATGCTCGGTTCGGATAGTTATTCATCAATAATCAATCAGACCCATTTCGACCGTCTAGTAAGTTATCTCAAGGGTCAGGACATCCTCATCGGCGGAAAAACCGATCCGGAAAAACTGAAATTTGAACTAACGGTCATAAACAATCCTGACCTTGAAAGCGAGATCATGCAGAACGAAATCTTCGGTCCGCTTCTGCCGATATTCACATATGAGAAACTTGAAGAAGCCTATAACATCATCTCGAAATACAAAAACCCTCTGGCGGTTTATGTATTCTCGAAACGCTCCAAAGTGATCAACGACATCACAAAAAACGTTTCATTCGGTGGTGGAGCGATCAACGACGTATTGATGCATTTTGTCAGCACCAAGCTACCATTCGGCGGTGTCGGTAACAGCGGCATCGGCAACTATCACGGAAAATACGGATTCGATACATTCACACATGAGAAAAGCATTCTGAAACAGACCTTGTTGTTCGATCTTCCGATCAGATACGCTCCTTTCAAGAAATTTTTCATGAAACTTGCGAAACTTATCCTTAAATAGAAAATAAATCTTCACCAAATCGGTGAAGATTTTTTTACCATCTGTTGTGGACCACTTCAGCAGATCCCAGCAAATCCGCAATCTTAAGTTTTTTACCGTCATCCAATACCACAAAACCGTTCAGCTTCCCGAATATCTGATGCTGGTCGCTGACCAGAAACAGCAAGTCGATCTTATCGAAACGATCTAAAATCGGGGTGAATTTAAGTTCCAGACGCTTGTCGTTGGAAGTGAATTTCCATTCGCTGAGAAAGTCGTATCGCTTTCCCGTTTTCGGAATCACGAATTCAACTTGGTCGAGTTTATGTGCTTTGCCGTCATAGAAAATCATGTTTTCAGTAGCTTGCGACAAGTCGCCGAAGCCATAGCCGATATTCATTCCGAAAGACTTGCCATCGACTTTCCCTGATGCGGTGCCCCAGAACCAATTGTTGTTGTAAGTCCATACTCCTCTTCCCCAGTCAAGCACTCCGAAACCACCGTCAAAATCAATCTTTTCCTCGCCGAAAACCACTTCACCCTTAGAATCCAGGCAGTTGATTTTTTGATTATAATAGAAGGCTTTCTTGTTCTTCGGGAACGGAGTAGCTATCACCATAGAGTCTATAGGTTCGTTGCCTAGTTCAAGGTCGCAGAGGAGTTTTTTACCTCCCTTGAACGATGGTATATCGCAATGTATGGTTCTTTTCCCATCTTTTACCGTAAAGGAGATATCGATCTTCTTGTTGCTGAAAGAAGTCACACCTTCACTGGAAACCGAAGGCAATCTGAAATTGCCGTTTGTTAAAAACTTCATGACACTAAAGGTCTTGAAATCCTTGCTTTTGAAATCCAGCAAGGAAACACTGACGAATCCGAGATAGGAGTTGTCAGCGATTGTGAAGGCGATGCCATAGTCGCCTCTTGTGATCAAATAATAGTCCCATTCTTTGATACGGAACCTGTTGGCCTTGATCGCTTTCCTGTTGTATTCCCAGAGAGGGTGTCTCGCATAACCGGGATTTATGAGATGTCCGTACTTATCAAGCAAAGGTTGCTTTTCTAAAATTTCATTTTGCATATCTTCCACCCCTTAATGAATCAATATAGTTAAATTATAATCAATTTCTTTGGTATTTTCTATAAGTGCTATCAAAAACCTGTTTTATTCAACAGGTTTTCTTTTCATTGGTAATTTCTGATTCCTTTCTCGATTATATCCCAGAACTTCTTAACGTCGATATCGGTAGCAACGAAAGTGTTCTTTTCCTGATGCTGAT